>JAISNV010000035.1 GCA_031276035.1 Bacteroidales bacterium
ACGACAACACAATAAATTTATTGAAAATGAGAAATATGCCAAACAAATGATACGAAAACGCAGCTCAACGGTAGAACCTGTTCTGGGAACACTACTCAATTTTACCGGCATGAGAAAAACCTATGCCCGGGGCATCGGGCAAGCCGAAAAGCACGTACTTATGGCATCGCTATGCTATAACCTGAAGAAAATGATGAAATTCCGTGTAAAAAAGGTGCAAGTTCAGGTAAACTACGTTCCAATTATAGATAAGATGCAGGAAACCTCCGATTTGTTTAATTTAGGTCTTATCAGGCGTATTTTCCTTCGATTTAAGCCTATATAGTTTTGGGAAAAACAATCCGGTTACAAAAATAGGATCGCTTAAAATACCTTATTTTAAACCGAAATTTTACCTGTTCTAATAATTATTGATGAATTTTGGAAGTTGTGCAACAGTTACGTAAGTTATGTACAATTACTTTTTTCCTTTGGTCATTACAATACTATTTTAGTATAAATGCAACTTGAAGATAATTGTTTACAGAGCCTAATGTCTCATATTTTACATAGTATGATTCTGTAAATATTTTAAAAGCTAAAAACTCATGCTTGGGAACATTAAATTCATCAAAGAAAAGAATATCACCTGCATTAAGATATGGATATAAACTTGTTAATACAAATAAAGTTGCTGAAAATATATCTGCATCTAAATGAATAATTTTTCTTCTGTCTTTCGAAAGGTAATCACTTTTCAAAAAATCGAATAAAGTATCTTGGAAAAGCCCTTTGATAAACGTTGATCTATTATCATCAACGATTGGAATATCAGCAGACATATCTCCTTTTACATAAACAGTACCCCAATTTTCGGGCAGGCCCTCGAAAGTATCAAAACCATAAAATTTATTTCCATCATTTGTTAATCTTCTAAGCCACCACCTAAAAGAAGTACCTTTACTTACACCAAATTCCAGATAATCAATTATTTCATTCTCTAAATTTTGTTGTTTGATTACATGTTCATACAATAATTCTCTTTTACTATATACTCTCTTGAATGTGAAAAAATCATTGAATTTCAATGTTTTGTTTTGTGTAGTTATCCATTTGGATACATATAAGGTATATGCAATTAATAATAAAAAGGATTTAGTCCAACCAAAAAGAATATGAGGGCGTAAAAAAAGTACAAAATTTTTGAATAGACTATTTGCTTTTAATAAAAATGATTTCATATTATTATGATTTTATTGCCGTCGATTATTTTTGTGGAATACTCTGTTTATCTATTACATATAGCGACCGACGGCTTAACGCAGGCTGATTATAACAATTTTAGTTAAATTACCAACTTGCAAATATACATAAAATTTACAATGAGTTACATCCTGCATTGTTCAAAAGGTTTTTTATTGCAAGTTTTCATTATTTTTTTACTTCCAAATCATTAAGCCTTTTGCGTGCAATATCACGCAAGTCTAAATTACGAGTTACGGAGTATGATATGGTTTTAATATCACAACTGTCTTGACCACACGCAGGAGTGTAACAACCTTCCATATAGCAATTAGGATAAACCTCGCCTGTTTTTATTTCTTCCCATGTACACAAATATTCTCGTTCATTACCGTTTATAATTTTGGTTATAATATCCGTATCAGTCAATTTATTAACCGCTTCTTTACGTATAAATCTGTCATTGCCCGTTTTCGCAATAGTGAGGAGCAGTTCTTGGTCGGTTATTTTTGAAATTGCCTTCCAGCGAATCAACATTTCCTTGGAATTATCATTTATTGCAATATCTGTGTAAAACTTTTCTGCCAATTTATTCTCAGTCAGTTTTTCAGCTGCCTCAAAACGAACATCGTTATAGCCTGCTGTTTCTGCAATATTCGCAAGCAATGTTTGGTCAGTAATTTTTCTTACCGCTTTCAAACGAATAGCGCCAATTTCTGCATTCATTGCTACATCCGCAAGTAGAGTTTGATCGGTCAGTTTTTCTACAGCATCTATACGCTCTGTATAATTACCAACATTCTTTGCAATCTCGGCAAATCTTTGTTGTTTATTTTTAAAAGGTTTCATATTACAAATGTTTTTTTAATCCTTACTTTTGGTTAACATAACAACTCATCTCAAATGTGTTTTTTGTTTTTGTATTTAATTTCTCCAACTCATGTTAAACGTTTTGTTAGACAGTTGTATTTTTATTATGTTTCAAATCTCACTATTTTCCTTTCTTATTTCATAGAAAATGCTATCTAAGTAATCAATATAGATACTTAACTTATATAGTCCTTCCTTAATTCCTATTTCTAAATTATCATAAAATTTTTGTATATAATTATTTTCATCTTGTGTAACAGATAACATTAAACAAATTACAACGGCGTCATTATTTTTCTTAAATCTTGGTTCTGATATATTTAACATTCTATGCGTAGAAAAGTTTTTAGTATAGAACGGAACAGGTAAAATTTCAAATTGTATATATTGTTTTGTCATTAGTTTATTTTTCATTTTTTTAGATGAAGGTTTTAACTCTAACATATTTAATCTTTCAGAAATTAGATCAAGATATTCCTTAGAAATTCCGAATTCAGATAATTCAGTCCAATTTACGGGATCAAAAAGAAAAGTAACCGATAAATGTTTTCTTTCCCATAGTGCCTTTTTCTTAAGTATATGATTATTCATTTATTTAGTTTAGGAATTGTTACAAAAATGTATTTATTAAATTGATTGCAAAAACAGGTACATAATATGTTGGTTGTTTTGAGTTGGGTAGGGATTCAGATTCGGGCTATACGACTTCAAACAAAAGTTTATCAAGTTTAGTTTAAGGTCTTGATTAATTTTCTACAAAATTACTCAATTTTCTGAATTGATTGATAAAAAAACTTCCTCTATCATTCCATAGAAATTTATTTTTTTTCATAATTACGCATTTAATTATTAAATCTGTTTTTTTTACGTATTTCGTTTGTTAACTATGATAAACCTCGCAAAAGTAAATAAATATAATTTATTATTTAAAGAGTTTTTTATGTTAAAATTACTAAGATTTAATGTTTCCAAATATGTTAATTCTGAAAATTTTGTAATTCTGTCTAAATGAATTTTTTATTGATTTACTCCCAAAGATCTTACAGAGGTTTATAATAATTTCACTTCTTATAAATGATATTCAAAATCCAAATCTTAAAAAACATACATCTTACACTCCTCACAATCGAACTCCAATCGATAAATATTGTCGTAGTGCTTCAAATAAAGCGGCTCGGTAAATTCGGGAATTTCGTTGGTCTCTTTTTTCGGACACCATCCGAGTGCGTATTTAATGCAATGTTCGCACTGCATAAGAACGGCATTTTTATTGGGTAAGATTTCAAAGGCAGGTTTAATAGTTTTGGCTCCGTGTTTTTTGTAAAAGTTTACCGCTTTTTCATTCATTACATTACCGAGATAACTAATGTCTTTATCTTTATAGTAATCAGTTGGAATTAATTCTCTTGCTTCACGAATTATTTCTTCATCTTCCTTTTCCTTGTTAAAAGCTTCGAGACGAATCGCATCAAATAATTCTATTGCTTCTTTTCTCCATGATGATAAAACTGATGAAGGAATAAACCATGGTTGGGATATTTCAACAGTTATTTCTTCGGCGGAATATATTGTGTTTCCGAGTTTTGAGAGTTGTTTTTTTATATTGTCGATAACTTGTTCGGGTTTAGAAGCCAATTCCTTTTGGTAATTTTCCTTTAGACTTAGAAAGTGATTTGAATTATCGCTTATTTCAAGACAGAATCCGTCGTCGGTATCTTTAAAAACAATATTTATATCTATCTTTCTTTCGGCAGATTTCTTCTGTAACAATAAATTAAACTGATGATTGAAATTTCTGTACATTTTAATTCCGGTTTTCAAATCCGGCATCTCCGAAGGATAAATCCTTCCGTCATCAATTTTATTTATATAAAAACCCTTTGTTCCTTCATCATCAAAATAACAAATACCGTCGCCGTTACTTAATTCTATATCGCTGTTCAGATAAAAATAATTTCTTCCGACCTGCGAAATAGTGCCTATAAATTCTCCAATAGACTTAGAAGTTTGAAATGAACTGATATCATCTTTTTTGCCATGAAGCAGATAATCTGTTTTTCCTCTGCTAAAAGTTTTTTGCGGATCGGGAGTGAAATAGAAAATCGATTTTCCCGAAGAACTACTTTCTAAGTCTAAACGATTTTCTAAAATCCCGTCAAGTTTCTGTCGATAAAAAGCCGTGATATTCTTCACATAATCAATATCTTTTAACCGACCTTCAATTTTAAACGAAGAAATTCCCGCATCAATCATTTCTTTTAGATAATCCGACCTGTCCATATCTTTCAAAGAAAGAAGATGTTTGTTTGCAACAAGTGTTTTTCCTTCGGAATCTAATAAATCGTAGCTAAGACGGCAGTATTGGGCACAATTGCCTTTGTTTGCGCTTCTTCCGCAAGATGCCTGACTGATATAACATTGTCCGCTGTAACTTACGCACAAAGCACCGTGTACAAAAGCTTCCAACTCAATTGAAGTATTTTCCCGAATGTTCTGAATTTCCGGCAATGGCAATTCGCGTGCAAGAATAACACGACTAATCCCGACAGATTCTAAGAATTTTACTTTTTCAACGGTTCTATTATCTGTTTGTGTGCTGGCGTGAATAGCAATCGGCGGCAAATGAAGTTCAAGAATTCCCATGTCCTGAATTATAATAGCATCGGCGCCAATATTATATAGTTGCCTGATTAACTTTTCGGCAAGAGACAATTCAAAATCATTTAAAATTGTATTAAGTGTGATATAAACCTTTGCATCATATTGATGTGCATATTTGATAAGAGTTTGAATGTCTTCCAAAGAATTGCCGGCAGCAATTCGTGCACCAAATTGCGGAGCTCCTATGTAAACAGCATCTGCGCCGTGATTAATAGCTTCAATGCCGCATTCAATATTTTTTGCCGGAGAAAGTAATTCGATTTTCATGACACAAAGATAGTTAAGAATTAAAAAATTTTATTAACTTTACAAATTAATTTATTAAGATAGTGTAGCGGAATGATATTTTGATAATATATTAAGTTGCAGTGTTTTAATTATTAACCGTAATTTTCGATGAAGAGAAAAAAGAGGAAAAAAAGAAAACCTTATAAGCTTGTTGCCTTTAAATTATCTACAAGGCAATATAAATCTTTGATGAATTACTGCAGATACAGGCAAACAACTCCAACGAAAGTTATAAAGAAATCTATCGCAAAATATATCGAATGCTATTCGGATGTTCCGACTGAAGTTTCTTATGTGACGGATAATCAGATAAATCTTTTTGATGATATCTGAGATTGAAAAGGAGTTCTGTTAATAATCGATCTTCCCAAAGTAATTTGATCGGCATATTCCAGATCGTCGCCGAAAGCAACTCCACGCGCAATCGTATTAATTTCAATATTAAATTGAATCAATCTTTTGTAAATATATAAAGATGTAGTTTCTCCTTCAATAGTAGTCGGTAAAGCCAGAATAATTTCCTTGTATTCGTTCGTTGCAATTCTGCTCACTAAAGATTCGATGGTTAAATCGGTGATTCCTATCCCGTTAATCGGCGAGATTACTCCACCCAGAATATGATACAACCCTGTAAATTGTCCGGTTCCTTCAATGGCAATAAAATCACGAATATCTTCAACAACACAAATTACTTCCTTATCTCTTTTAAAATTGCTGCAAATATCGCAAATCTCATTGTCTGAAATATTGTGACAAACAGAACAGTGATGAATTTTTTCCCTTAAATTACTGATTGATTCGGCGAGGTTTTGAGCATAAATCGGATCTTGCTTTAAAATGTGAATAGCAAGCCTCAATGCGGTTCGTTTTCCAACCGAAGGTAATCGGGACAACTCATCAACTGCTTGTTGCAGAAGTTTCGACGGCAAATTGTTTTCCATAATTTCAACTCGCAAAGGTACGGAAAAATAAATAAGAAATTAAGAATCGGTTTAAAAATTTGAGAGTTTGGTAATTTGAATATTAATCCGATATAAAAGATTGAATATGTAGATTATATAATTCTGTCTATAGAAATAATTTGATTTAGAGAAAATTTATTGATGTTGATTTACATCAATAAATTAATGAAATTTCTAACTTTCTTAGAGATAACTTTCACGAAATTTTAAACTTCAAACAAATTGATTATTTTTGCATCAAATTATCTAATCTTAATGAATCCAACACGTATGAATCCGGATATGAAAATGAATATCATTGTTGGCTGCATATGACGATTAAATTATAAGATTAATTTATATTCATAATGAAAAAAATATTTTTAATATTATCATTTGCAATTGTTGCGGGGTTTGTTCATTCACAAACTACCGATACTGTTTTTTATGAAACAGGTAAGATAAAAATTATCAGAACAATTATTTCTGATAGTGAAGTTTACGGAAAGTTTTTTGCGGAAAACGGCAAGACATTAATTGCCGAAGGAATGTACGTTAATAAGGAACGCAATGGGGTTTGGGTTTTTTATGACGATGCCGGAATGAAAAATTCAACTGAAACATATTCGGCTGGTAAGAAAAACGGAATTAGTCATATTTATTATTCGGACGGAACAATAGGGGAAACTCTGGAATGGAAAGATGGTATAAAAAACGGTGTTTGGAAACAATTTTTCTTTGGCGGGATTCTTAAAATAGATGCAAAATATTTAAATAACGAATTAGACGGTGAAGTAAAATTCTTTCATCCCAATTCCAAATTAAATATTCTTGGATATTATAAAAATGGATTGCGCAACGGCATTTGGAAATATTATAATGAGGAGGGAAGTTTCATTAAAGAGGAAAAATACGAAAACGGATTTCTTGTCGAATAAATTTATTTAAATGGAATTTAGCTTAGCTCCGCTTCGAGGTATTACGGGAAAAGAATTCAGAACAGCGCTTACACATCATTATTCCGGTATTGATACTTGTGTTTTACCTTTCTTTTCAATTACGGAAAATTCACTTTCTAAGTTTAAGGGTTTTGAACATGGATTTACTGATGATGAACTTTCGCATAAATGTAATTATTTGGTTATTCCACAGTTAATAGGCAATAACCCGCAAGCAATAAAGCGTATTTCGCAAATGTTCGTTGATTACGGTTATCCGAATGTTAATCTTAACTTGGGCTGTCCGATGCCGCAGATTACAAAAAAGAAAAGAGGCAGCGGGTTATTGCTTTACCCAGATATTATTGAAGAAATTTTGAATGAAGTTATTAAGATTAACGGATTGAAATTTTCATTGAAAGTACGACTGGGATTAAATTCATCCGAAGATATTTTTAAATTGGTTGATGTTTTTAATACTTATCCTGTTGATGAAATTTACATTCATCCGAGATTAGGAATCGATAGATATGAAGGAACAGTTAGGTTGGAAATTTTTGATGAGTTGGTAAAGATTATTAATCACAAAATTATCTATAATGGAGATATTACGGATATTGAATCTTTTAACTTAGTCAGTGAGAGATATAAAACGATAAATTCCTTTATGATCGGTCGCGGATTGGTTGCAAATCCGGCTTTGGTAGAAGAAATAAAATCAGGACGAATAATTGATAAAGAGATAAAAACCGAAAGGTTCAAGGAATTTTATAAAGAGTTGGTTGCTTTATTATTGAAAAGAACAAACGATCCTATTCCCCGATTGAAATCTTATTGGCAGTATTTTTGTCAGAATTTTGACAACCCCGAAGAAATTTATCAACAAATGACAAGAAGTAATTCTATTGAAGAAATGAAGATTAATTGATAATTCCAATTATTAAAACTCAATCTCCAGATTTAACTTTTTCTGCATCAAAATCAGATTCTTATTCTCTTCCGCCATTTTTGCAAATTTCTCTTTGTCGGTATATATCGGTATTTCCACTTCGAGTTCCGTGACGGCAGTTATCACATTTAAATTGTCGTTTTCTAATTCGTCTCTGAAAAATTCGGCAATCTCAACATTATTGTTTATTACTTCTTGCTCATTAACCTTATTTGCAATATGCAGAACAATAATATTATTGTCTTTTAATTCGAACTCTTTGCTGTGTAATGAATTGAATAGATGTATTTTCCTGTCTTTAATGTTTTCTAAATATTTGTCCAAAGTAATTTTTACTTCTTCAATACCGAAATCTTTGTTGCGATTGTTTCCAAATGATTTATTTGTACTTTCTTCTTTTGTTTCGTCTTTTTGCTTGTTGATACGCAAAATAGAAGAACGCTGCTCAGGGTTTGGTGTTCCCGGTTCAGTATTTTTAATTTTGATTTCGGAGTTCTGAGTTTCGGAATCCGGTTTTTGAGTTTTGACCTCAACGGTTGTGCTGCCGGTTTTGTTTGAAACATGCTCGGAGCTTACATTCGGATGAGATATCTGGTTGTTTTTTTGTTCCGCAACAGGATTAGATTTGTTTATATCAGATTTTTTTTTTTCATCCGCATGAAGTGCAGAACAAATATTAAGTAATCCGATTTCAATTAATAATCTTTTGTTGTTACTCGTTCGATATTCTATATCGCATTTATTGATGATATTAAGAGCGGTTAATAAGAACGCTTCGGAACATTGTTTGGCTTGTTCGGCATAACGCTGTTTCACCGGTTCGCTTTCCTTGAGCAATTGTGCCGTCGCATTATCTTTACTTACCAGCAAACTTCTTAAATGTTCGCTGAAACCTATTATAAAATGTTGAACCTCAAATCCGTTATCAAATATTCTATTTATAGTCAGCAAAATATTTTTCACATCATCATTTAAAATATAATCCACCATGTTAAAGAAATAATCATAATCAAGAATATTAAGATTCTCAATAACATTTTTGTAAGTCAATAGAGGCCCGGAAAATGAAACCTGTTGGTCAAAAAGACTTAGCGCATCCCTCATTCCTCCGTCTGATTTTTGGGCTATAACATGCAGGGCCTGATCTTCGGCTTGAATACCTTCAGATTCCGCAACATACTTTAAATGCTTTACTATATCGTCAACGGTTATTCTCTTGAAATCAAAAACCTGACAACGAGAAAGAATAGTGGGAATTATTTTGTTTTTCTCCGTTGTTGCCAAAATGAATTTTGCATAAGCAGGCGGTTCTTCTAAAGTCTTTAAAAAAGCATTGAAAGCCGCTTGCGACAACATATGAACCTCATCGATTATATATATTTTGTATTTTCCTACCTGCGGGGCAATTCGTACGAGATCAACCAAATTACGTATGTGGTCAACGGAATTGTTCGAGGCTGCATCTAATTCGTGAATGTTGAACGACGCATTATTATTGAAAGAAACGCAGGACTCGCATTCGTTACAGGCCTCATGATTTTCCGTAGGATTCATGCAATTGATTGTTTTAGCAAGAATTCTCGCACACGTAGTTTTACCCACTCCTCTCGGACCGCAAAATAAAAATGCTTGTGCGAGTTGTTGAGTCTTTAGTGCATTCTTTAAAGTTAATGTTATAGACTCCTGGCCTACAACACTATCAAAAGTTATTGGTCTGTATTTTCTTGCAGAAACAACGTAATTATCCATAGAGTAAAATTTGGCTTCAAAGATAATATATTTTTTACTAACGAAAAAATTTGTATGTTTGCAAACTAAACTATTTTGTCGTGATAGTATTTTACGTACCGAAAATAACTAATAGAATATTATATATCTTCAACTTCATTTTTTCTAAAGTAATTATTGTTGATTATGAGTTGTTTGATAATTATGAAGTATTTACCGAATGCACATGTAAGAATAAAGTTGTTTTTGATAAACATCCGCGGGATAATCACCCGTTTCTGTATATAAAAGAAATATTACTTCATAGGGATATTATTGAAATACAAATAATTTCTGATGTTTATGAGGAAGTGCCGGTTATTTTTTATCATGTAAATACAAAATCTTTTTTACCATTTGATCCGTTTGCAGCTTCATTTTATATGCTTACCAGATACGAAGAATATCTTTTGCATACTCGTGATGAACATCAAAGGTATAATTATACTAATTCGATTGCTTACGAAAATAATTTTTTGCATCTGCCGATAGTTCATATGTGGGCGGAATTACTCGAAAAGAAATTATCGGAATTATTCCCCGAGCTTGAATTTAAACATCCTAAATTTAAGTTTCTGCCTACTATTGATGTGGATCAGGCTTATGAACATATTAATAAAGGTCTTGTGAGAACATTAGGCGGAGTTTTGAAAGCCGTTTTCACCGGCGATTTTCTTTTGGCAAGAGAAAAGCTTCCGGTAATATGGCGATTGAAAAAGGATCCTTATGATAATCTTGATTACATTTTAAGTCTGAAAAATGAAATGGATTTGAATATGATATTCTTTTTCTTATTGTCATCGAAAGGAAAATATGATAAAAGTAATTACGAATACAATAGGAGTTTCAGAAATTTAATTCGTCATGTTCATGATTATGCGGATGTTGGAATTCACCCTTCATATTACTCGGCTTATGAGCATACTGAACTTATAGAAAAGGAGAAGACTATTCTGGAAACGATTCTTAAAACCAACATAACAAGAAGCAGGCAGCATTTTCTACGTTTCGAAATCCCCGTAACTTATCAAAGTCTTTCCGATTATGAAATAAAAGAAGATTATTCAATGGGTTATGCTTCTATAACGGGTTTTAGAGCCGGTGTTTGTGTCCCGTTTAATTTCTTTGACCTTGAAGATGATGAATCGACAGAATTAAAAATCTTCCCGTTATCCGTTATGGATGCTACACTTATTAAGTATATGGAACTCGATTATTCGAACGCCTTAGATGAGATTAAGCGAATTGCGGATATAGTGAAAGAACATAACGGTATTTTTATTTCTCTTTGGCACAATAGCTCATTGGCCGGTAAAGGTATCTGGAAAAATAAAAATAATCTTTTTAAAGAAATGTTGGAATACGTAAAATCAATTGAAAAATAATTTATGAGGAAAGATTTTGTTGTAAAGCGATTTAAACGCAATGAGATAGATGAT
Organism: Bacteroidales bacterium; assembly: GCA_031276035.1. NCBI lineage: Bacteria > Pseudomonadati > Bacteroidota > Bacteroidia > Bacteroidales > Bacteroidales bacterium. The sequence continues at coordinate 11,075 of JAISNV010000035.1, forward strand.
GAAAGATGGAATAAACTCATTGACGAAGCTTTACTTTCTAAGTCTTACTTATATTCTTGGTATCTTGATGTTGTTTCTCCTAATTGGCAGGCTCTGATCCTTAATGATTACGAAGCTGTGTTTGTTCTTCCTCTAAAAAAGAAGTTTGGAATCAAATATCTGATTCAACCGAATTTTGTTCAGCAATTAGGTTGTATTTCCGGAAATGTTAATGAAGAATTTCTTAAGTATTGTATTAAATATTTGAAAAGACATTTTCTTTATTATAAAATTAATTTAAACGAGATAGATACGGAACTTTTGTCGATTCAAAAAAAATCTCGAATATTTATTAATGTTTCGAAGAAGATTTCTGGTAACGAAACCGATTCCGAGAGTTATAATAATAACACTAAAAGAAATATTGCAAAGTTTTATTCTGCCGGATTGGGAATTGCCGAGATAGAAGATTATAATCCTGTTATTAATCTGTTTAAGAAAGATAAGGGAAGCATTCTGTCTTTGAACGATAGCTTTTATTCTTTATTGATAGAGCTTCTCGATGAGGTAAAAAAGTATAATAAATTAGTTGTTTGCACCGCTTTTAATGATGATGAAATTATTGCCGGTACGGTTTTTATAAATACTCCTAAAATGTCGACTTTTATTTTTTCCGGAAATAGTGATTATGGAAAAAATTACGGTGCGATGCACGCATTAATAGATTATTTTATTCAAAAATATTTATCTGAAGGACAAACTTTAGATTTTGAAGGCTCAATAAACGAAGGACTTGCGCAGTTTTATATGGGTTTTGGCGGTGAAAAACGGGAGTATATGCAGATATTTCGAAGAATATAAAATAACAGCGATTTACTTATCTAATTCTCAAATATATCATACATTCCATATTTCATCACTCATATCTCATGACTCCTGAAAAATATTCAATTCTCAATTATTTACTATCTTTGTACATCGTTAATTTAATTTGTAATGCTGATAGTTCAAGATGGTATTCCGCAACCCGATTCGGTTAATCCTGACGCGGTTAAGAATTTGAAACTGAAAAAAAAGAAACAATATACCTGTGATGAGTATGTTGAAGGAATTCTTTCCGGTGATAGAGTAATGCTCGGACAGGCTATCACTTTGGTTGAAAGTTTGTTGCCGGAACATAATGAACTTGCTCAACAGATTATTGAAAAATGTTTGCCTTATGCAGGAAAGAGTATTCGAATTGGTATTACCGGTGTTCCCGGTGCCGGAAAAAGTACTTTTATTGAAGCATTGGGTACTAATCTTACTGCTGCCGGACATAGAGTTGCGGTTTTAGCTATCGATCCCAGTAGTGTACGAACAAAAGGTAGTATTTTAGGCGATAAGACACGGATGGAGCAACTTGCTACGGATGAAAACGCATTTATTCGTCCGTCTCCCTCGGCTGGAACTCTCGGCGGAGTAGCGCGCAAAACACACGAGATAATATTTCTTTGTGAAGCAGCCGGTTTCGATATTGTTTTAATAGAAACAGTAGGAGTGGGGCAATCGGAAATAGCCGTACATTCTATGGTCGATTTTTTTCTTCTGATTCTCATTGCCGGTGCCGGTGATGAACTGCAAGGTATAAAACGAGGCATTATGGAAATGGCAGATGCAATTGTCATCAATAAAGCTGATGGTGATAATATTGAAAAATCAAAACTTGCTGCTCAATCATACGCTAATGCGCTGCGTCTTTTTCCTATTTCGGAATCCGGTTGGAAACCTCAGGTGCATACTTGCTCGTCAATTGATAAATCAGGCGTTGAAGATATCTGGAATATGATTGAGGAATATAAATCGGAACAGATTAAATCCGGATATTTCTTTAAGAAGCGTAACAAACAGTCATTAGATGTGATGTTTTATTCCGTAGAAGAACAATTAAAATTGAATTTTTATAATGAACCCGGAATTAAAGAACTTTTACCTGAAATTGAAGAGTTAGTGGTGAGCGGAAAAATGAGTTCGTATATTGCCGCGAAGAAGCTGATTGAAGAAAATGGTTAGGAGGGAAGGAAAAATAATTTTGCGAATAAAATGAAGAGAGAACTTGTATTGTTTCGAACGAAGCAAAAAATTACATAATTCAATGAATTTCTCTACTTACAATATCTTTTCCTCAGTTTTGGGATGACATTTTGAAAATCGGAACTCAACTTATATTTTAAAAACTATGATGACTTGTTGTCAATCTTAAGTTCTGTTTTAATTTTTGAAATTTCATTATTAATTATTAATTATTCCGTACCTTTGTTGACATTTTAAATTTTAAATATTAAGACATGAGAGAAAACATTTTATTAAACCCTAATCCTTTGGTTAGTTATTTGAATAAACCTAAGTCGGATTTTACAAAAGCCGATTTAATGGATTTTATTGCAGCACATGATATTCAAATGGTGAATTTTAGATATGTTGCAGCCGACGGCAGATTAAAAGTGTTGAATTTTGTTGTAAATAATAAAAAATACCTTGACAGCTATTTGTCATCAGGTGAAAGAGTTGACGGTTCAAGTCTTTTCAGACATATCGAAGCAGGTTCCAGCGATTTGTATGTTGTACCTCGTTTTAGAACAGCTTTTGTTAATCCGTTCGCTTCTATTCCGACTCTTGAAATTTTATGTTCATATTATAATAAAGACGGCGATCCGCTTACAGGTTCTCCGGAAAATTTAGTTCTCTCAGCCCATAACGTTCTTAAGGAACGTACCGGTTATACTTTCGAAGTTATGGGAGAACTCGAATATTACGTCATCAGTAATGAAGAAGAAACTTTCAAAGCTGTGGATCAAAGAGGTTACCACGAAGCTGATCCTTTCAGTAAGTTCGGTGAATTCAGAATGCAGGCAATGCATTACATAGCTCAATGTGGAGGAGATATTAAGTACGGTCACTCCGAAGTAGGTAATTTCAGTTTAAACGGAATGCTTTACGAGCAAAATGAAATTGAATTCCTTCCGACTAATGTGGAAGAGGCAGCGGATCAGCTTGTTGTTGCTAAATGGGTTCTCAGAAACCTCGCATGGCAATATAATTACGATCTAACATTTGCGCCTAAGATTACTACAGGCAAAGCCGGTAGCGGATTACATATTCATACCAGATTATTGAAAGACGGTAAAAATGTTATGCTCAATAAGGAAAATAAATTGAGTGATGTTGCCAAAAGAGCCATTGCCGGTTATCTTACTTTGGCACCATCGCTTACGGCTTTCGGTAATACAAATCCGACTTCTTATTTCCGCTTGGTTCCCCATCAGGAAGCTCCTACCAAAATCTGCTGGGGCGATAGAAACCGTTCTGTTCTTGTTCGTGTTCCGCTCGGTTGGGTTTCAAATAAATCAATGATCAATGATGCAAATCCTTTGGAAGAAGATATGAATCTGAATTTTTCTGATAAACAAACAGTTGAATTCAGATGCCCAGACGGTTCCGCCGATATATATAGCTTAATTGCGGGATTAACTGTTGGGGCTCGTTTAGGTCTTGAAATGCCGAACGCTCTTGAAATTGCCGAGAAAACTTATGTTGATGTTAATATTTTCAGTGATGAGTTTAAAGACAGAATAGATTCGCTTAATAGTCTTCCTGTTTGTTGCGTTGATTCTGCCGCCAGATTGGAAGCTCAAGCTGCCGAATATACAAAATACGGCGTTTTTCCTCAAGGTACTATTGACGGTATTGTTAAGCAACTAAAATCTTTTAATGATAGTAATTTGTTCAATGAAGTTAAGAACAACGAAGCTAAGTTATTAGAGTTGGTTAAGAAGTATTTTTATTGCGGATAAAAATGATTTAGAAAATTAGAAATGAACTAATGATTAAATAAACCTTCGAGGTTTTTATTACCTCGAAGGTTGTTTGTGAGATTAGTTAATATCACTTCTGTTAATTTTCGGATTTTCTGCTTTTCTAAATTATTACTTTGTTAATTTTGAAAGTCACTGTCGGCTTTTTAGAATATTTATTGATTTTATCAGAAAAATAAATAATATATGAGGAAAAAATTTTATCTAATTTTATTATTATTTTTGACGGCATTTTCTGTAAATGCTCAAAAGTTTGATGATTTTTTTGTTGACAAATCATTGAGGATGGATGTTTTTCATTGTGGAAATTATGAAAAAGCCGAATATGTATTCCATAAATTTATTGTTGAAAAATATTGGGGCGGCCCTAAAGTAAATCTTATTGATCAGTTTAATTACGGGACTAATATGATTAAGGTTTTCGATGCGCAAAGCAATGAATTAATTTATTCTCGCGGCTTCTGTACCTTGTTTCAGGAATGGCAAACAACAGATGAAGCGAAAGAAATAAATCGCTGTTATGAAGAATCTGTTTCAATGCCGCTTCCAAAATCCGAAGCAATTATAGAAATTTATGAACGAAATATAAAGGGAGAATTTGAAAAAGTTTTCTCAGCACATTTTATTCCTGATGATATTTTCGTTACGACGGAACAGAAATATACTTTCCAGGTTTATGATGCAATGATAAACGGAAATCCTTCCGATAAGGTAGATATTGTTATTCTTCCTGAAGGTTATACAGCGGGAGAGATGCAAAAATTTAAATCGGATTGTGATGCTTTTGTTGAGGTTTTAAAAACTTTTGAACCCTTTAAATCTCACATTAATGATTTTAATGTTCGCGGTGTTCTCGCTCCGTCGAAGGATAGCGGGGTAGATGTACCGAGAAATAATGATTGGAAAAATACAATTCTTGATTGTCATTTTGATACTTTCAGGAGTGATAGATATTGCACGACTCCAAGTTATTTTGCAGTGAAAGATGTTGCTGCAAATGCTCCATACGATCAGATTTATATTTTGGTAAACAGTACTATTTACGGCGGTGGCGGAATTTATAATTATTATTCCGTAAGTACTTCCGGAAATATGGCATCGGCAAAAGTAATTATCCATGAATTCGGTCATGCTTTTGCAGGCCTTGCCGATGAATATTTTGACAGTCAAGTTTCGTACAGTGATTACTATCCTTTCGATGTTGAACCATGGGAATATAATATTACAACCCTTGTTGATTTCGATTCGAAATGGAAACATCAATTAGATAAAAATATTCCGATACCAACTCCTGTTGATAAAAAATATACGGATAAACTTGGGGTATTCGAAGGCGCTGGTTATTCTGCAAAAGGTATTTACAGACCTTCATACGATTGTTTGATGCACACTTTCAGAGGCAATGTATTTTGCGGAGCCTGTGAGCAAGCCATTATTAAGATGATAGAGAGTTATAAATAGAAATTAACAGATTATCTTGTTTCCGCTATTTATGGCTTAAAGCAAATCTTCCCGGTTAAATGTAATATACTTAGGTTCGGACGGCACGTAATCTGTATTATCCCAAAGGGAACTTGTAATCATAAGATCTGCGCTGTATCTGTTGCATGCAATGGGAATATTGTGTATTCTGCACTGGCGAAGCAGCATTTGGATGTCGGCTTCGTGAGGTTGCGGATTTAAATCATCAATAAGAAAAACAGCAAGATTAATTTCTTTTCTTACAACCATTGCTGCAATTTCTGCATCGCCGCCGAGCGGCCCGGAATGCATTTTTTTGATATGAGCTTTTATTCCTTTACCTTCAAATGTTTGTTCAAGCAGCGAACCCGTAGTTCCGGTGCATACAATATTGTGATGAGAAAGAAAGTCGGCATTAGTAATTGCCCATTCAATTAAATCGAATTTTCTTTTATCGTGTGCAACAAGTGCAATAGTTAATTTACCTTTCATAAGATTTTTACAAAAAAGGCTGTCCGATTGAACAGCCTTTAGATTGATTATTTTGATATTATTTGAACACAAACGGAAATCCAGCAGAGACGCAAATTTCTACACCTCTGTTGTGTCTTGTCGTACCTTGTATATTATAACTATTTACATTTATAGGATTAGATTCGCCATTCAATTGTTTTTCGGAATATGTATTGGAAAAACCGAAATTATAACCGCAATCAATTCTGATAAAGCAAACACTTTTATCAATTTCGTACCATATAATACAACCGGCACCGAATTTTATCCCATAATTGAAATAAGCATAATTACCATTTGTTAATGCTGCCTTTTCATCATTTAAAGTTTCTTTTCCGCCAAAGCAATTGAACTGCATTTCGGGCGCAATAAGTAAATAAGGATTTGCATATCTGCTCATCGGCATATTTATATATATCGGTAAGTTAATATTAAGGTTGTGAGCGGATAAAACGTATGGAGTTTGATTAATATCGCTTGTCATTTTTCCGCCATCGCCTTTATAAGTAATTCCGGGAGAAAGAGAAACAACATTTCCAAGATTAAATTCTACAAATAATCCGGCTATTGCCATAGGATGCATTACAGAATTATAGTCACTATTAATATTATGATCACTATACTCCAAATAAGCTAAGTTCATACCTGCCTTAACACCGAAATATATTCTTTTAGCGTTGACATTAAATAATTTACTATTACCGCGAGAGTAATAATTTGATCTATTGTATCCGGATTTGATATAATAACGTTGTCCGAAAGCATCATTAGCACATAAAGATAGAACTAACAATGTTAATATTAAATATATTTTTTTCATTTTCATAATTTTACCATTTATATACTTCTGCTAAATCATCATTATCTTTAAATTTTCGAATAGTATTCGGTGCTATTGTACTATTACCGGGATCAGCCACAATATATGCATATTTGAAATTAGCTATTCCGCCACTGGGACTAACTTTGCCTGTAATAACCGAATGAGTTTTTACTGTTATTCCTGTTGACGGACTTGTTTTGTTTTCTGAGAAGTAAACTGTAAAATTATTTCCGGAACCTTGGATATATGCTATCGGACTATTTACTTCAGCATCTCCTTGAACCGATTCATAAGAAATAGTATTCTCATAAGTTTGATTTGAGAATTTAAAGATCAGATTTCCAAAATTAAAAGGAATACTGTCGTGAGACAGAGTTGAATAGGTTAATACGTAAGGATTAGCTATATATCCGCCTGTAATGTCAGGCGGATCATAACCTAAATGTAAATCATCAACTCTATTAATGAGTTGTTGCGGGATAATGTCTGTGATAGGAACTACATATCTTTCTGTTGGTAAGATAATAGTATCAACACCTTCACGCTCGCAACTAAAACAAACTATTACCGTTAGGATAGTTATAAGATTTATCAGCAAATATTTTATTCGTTTCATATCTATTATTTTTTAATTCGAATATTTAAAGTTTAATGTTGAATAATAATACGTTCGGTAATAGAAGTTTTATTATTTTTAATATGTATGAAGTATATACCATTTTTATATAAGGTAGTGCTACGTCTTATACGTTCGGTTTCGGAAGTAATATTTAATGCCATAACATCAACAAGCTTTCCTGATGAGTCATAGACAGAAATTTCAGTTTTACCTTCATATTTTTCAAACTTAATTTCCATATAATCGTTGGCAGGATTAGGATAGATGCTGATACTAGATCCGTCGATATCATCAATTCCCGCATGCGCTATCATAGTCAGAGTTGATATTTGGGAGCCGCCGCATTTATTAAATGCCTGTACGGTTAACCTTGCTACATCTCTTGATCTTACATATAAAGTACAAACCGTACCGTAATTATGTTCGATATGCCACGGCGCATCAAGAATTTGCCATTCGTAATGAGTTGCACCCTCAACAGGATCTATATTATAGATGTACATACCGTAGAAAATATCCGATCCGAAAATAAATTCGGTGGTACCGCTAATACTTCCAATTTCATCCAGTTCATTAACAATAGTTACTTCAAACTCATAAATACTATCACATCTGTTAATAACAGTTTCCAGATAATCATAATAAATTCCGGGACCGTTAATTGTTTGACCTCGCCAAGTGTATGGAAGATCATAAGAACATAATGTATCTTGTGTTGATATGAGATATTCGGGATAGGTGGATACGGTAAGATGAACTAAACTATCGCACTCTTGCTGAGTATTGAAAATTATATCATGTAATCCCGGTGTATAAATAGTACTGTCGCCGTATTTAATAGGTAATTCGGATTCACATAATTGCATAAAGTCGTAAGTTACATATCCAGGACGTATTTCTATGGTAATTGTATTAAATACAGTTTGTTTACAGTTATTGACATCTGTTATATATACTTCATAAGTACCGGCAGAAAGATCCGTGAATGTGTAAACATTATTGTATGTAGGTTGACTTGAACTTACCTGACCTGTTGTTTTCTTCCAATAAAAAGTATAAGGAGCAGATCCTCCCCAAGCACGAAGAGTTATTGAACCGCCGTCACCGGTTGTACAACCATGTGTCCAAGATAATGTCTGCATATATAAATTATTAGGAATAATAGTATATGAATATGTCCAATCGGAAGAGTTACCAGCACAATCAGTATAAGTGTAAATATATGTTCTTGTGCCTTGACATTCTAACGGGTCAGGATCATTTTGAACTACTAGGGTCGGATGAACAATATTACCACACATATCATGTATTGTTGGTAAACCCGGAGCAATTGCATCAGCAATATTTGTTACAGTTGTATGTACATCTCCCGGTACTTGAGGCGGATACATCGGTCCTACATAGTAAATATATTGCCATTCCGCCGTATTACCCGCACAATCGGTATAAGTATAATAATATGTACGTGTTCCCGAACATACTAAAGGATAAGGATCATCATAAAAATTAACATACGCCGGCGTAGCTAAAGGTGTACCGCAAATATCATGAGCAACAGGTAACATTGAAGCTGTAGGTTGTGTTACATCGGCTAAGCAGTTAACATAAGCTATACCCGGTTCAATATCAAGAATGAGTTCTGTCGGTTTTACAATATTGAATGCATATTCCCAAACTGCCGAATTACCCGCACAATCGGTATAAGTATATTTATACGTTCTTGTACCTTCGCAAGCTATTGGTGTAGGTTGATCTGTATAACCGTTAAAATTAATGCTGGTTATTAAATTACCGCAATAATCATAAACAACCGGTTTTAGATCATCGGGTTGATAAGTTTCGGATATACAATTAACAGTTTCTGATCCATTAGGTTCAGTTATTGTAAATTGTGGCATATCGACAATGTATTTGTATGACCAGTTATCGGTATATCCTGCACAGTCGCTATATGTGTAGATATATTCGACACTACCTTCACAACCAAGTTGATTAATAGTGTTCGATAAGAAATAAGTATTGCTGATATCGTTACCGCAATTATCAAGAACCGTCGGCATTAAGCCCTGAACAGTATGAGGCAGTACTAAAGCCATACCAGGACACTCTACTACTTGTTCAACGTTTTGTACTGTAATTGATAGCGGTTCAGGTACAACATGATATTTATATTGCCATATAGCCTGATTGTCGGCACAATCGTAAAATACGTAATTGTATGTTACATAACCTTGACAACCAGTAATCTCATTAGATACATTTAAGTGGAATGATCCGCTTATATCATTACCGCAATTATCAAGAATTGTGGGTAAATTACCCGGAACAGTGTGAGGTTCAACAAGAGCTTCCGAGACACATGCAACAGTTTGAAGAACATTTTCGGCATTAATCGTAAACGGTTCAACTATTAATACGTATGTAAAAGTCCAATCTGCAGTATTTCCCAAACAATCTGTAAAAGTATAAGTATAAACTTTCGTGCCTTCACAAGTAATAGTAGTAGGATTACTTTGTTCATTTGTAAGTGCATGAGTTGTAGCATTGCCGCAGCCATCAAGAATTGTAGGTATGTGCGCCGTAGGTTCAACCAGGTCATCAATACAATTAATAACTACCGTCATTGGTTGAGTTGTCATAACCAATGGTAAACCTTGAATATTATAAGTATATTCCCAATTAGCCGTATTACCCGCACAATCGGTGTAAGTATATACATGAGTACGCGATCCCGCACAATCTAAAGGTGAAGGATTATCTTGGACGTCTGTAAGTTGAATGTTTGTAATAATATTATTACATGCATCACGTACAACAGGGAATACAGGAGCTGTAATATCAGATAAACAATTTACAGTTGTTGAGCCTGCAGGTTGAGTAATAGTAAATGTGGGCATATCAACTATAAAAGTATAGGTCCAATCTGCAATATGACCTACACAATCAGTATATCTATAAGTATAAGTACGAGTTCCGGTACATGTTATTTCATTCGGGACGTTATCTATTCTTAACAACATGACATTTGATATAGGATTACCGCAAGCGTCACTAATTTGAGGTATTATACTACTCGGATCGAACATTTCGCTTACGCAGGAAACCGTATTAACAATAGGAGGTTGTGAAATAACGAGTTCGGGAACTTGAATATTAAATGTATATGTCCAGGTAGCTGTGTTATTAGCGCAATCGGTATATAAATAAGTATAAGTACGTGTACCAGTACAAGTAATGTTAAGAGGATTATCCACAATACTTATTAAACTAGGAGCGGGAAGAGTATAGCCGCAAGAGTTAACAACTACAGGAAGATGAGCCGTAGGTTCATAAGTACCGCTTATGCAGTTAACATTTTCAACCATAGGAGGTGTTGATATAACAAGCTCCGGCATTACATGATAAGTATAAGTCCAATCTGCAAAATCGCCTTTACAATCAATATATGTATAAGTATATACTCTTGTTCCCGCACAAGTAATCGTAGACGGATTATTTGTGATATCAGTTAGAATAGGCGGATCAAGCAAATTACCGCAAATATCATAAACTACAGGAACTAAATTTGTAGGTTCATATATTTCGGTAGGACAATTTACATAAGCTACACCGGGTTCCGCATTAACTACAAATGTAGGTCTTATAACGTTGTAGGTGAAAGTCCATGTATCAGTATATCCTGCACAGTCCGTATAAGTATATGTGTAATATTTACTTCCTTCACAGGTTATTCCTGCCGGCGGTGTAGTACCCGAATCTGTTAACGTAATATTTGTGATTAAGTTACCGCAGTTATCATAGACTTCAGGTAAATAGTTTATAGGAGTAATAACTTGTGATGGACAATTTACAGTTAATTGTCCGTCTGGTTCGTTAATTGTGAAAGGAGTTGTAACAATAGTATATTTATAATGCCAAGTAGCAGTGTTTCCATAGCAATCGGTATATAAATAATGATATATTATTGTTCCTTCACAGGTTACCGGATCAGGATTTTCTTCCTTATTAACAAGTACAATATTTGTGATAGTGTTTCCGCAGAAATCCTGAACTACCGGCAAGAAAGCGGTAGGTTCAACAGCATCTGACAAACAAGATACGGTAACATCACCCGGAGCATCATTGATGTAGAAAATAGGAGTTACAACAAAGAAAGTAAATTTCCAATCAGCTGTATTACCTGCACAATCTGTATAAGTATATGTGTAAGTACGGGAACCGTTACATTCGAATTGTTCAGGGTTTTCGGAAATATCTGTAAGTACAACATTAGTAATGGTATTACCGCAATAATCTGTAACGATAGGAGTAAACTGAAGAGGTTCGAAAATGTCATTATAACAATTTACTGTTGTGTCACCGGGTAATTCATTTATAACGAATTGAGGCATATCAATATTGATAGTATATGTCCAATTTGCAGTATTACCGGCACAATCAGTATAAGTATAAGTGATAACTCTCGTACCTTCGCAACTGAATGTAGGAGGTGTATCAATTGTATTTGAAACAATATTAGTAATTAAACTGCCACAGTAATCATAAACTTCCGGAATGAAAGCTATCGGATCGAATAAATCTGCAATACAATAAATTGTTGAATCTATTGGAGCTTCTTCAATTGTAAATTGAGGAATGTTTATGTTGAAAGTAAAATTCCAAGTAGCAGAATTGTTGGAACAATCGTAATAAGTATAATGGTAAGTACGAGATCCTTCACAAGTTATCGGGTTGGGATTATCTGTGTATCCGTTAAGTTGAATATTTGTTATCAGATTTCCGCAAGCATCAAAAGCTTCGGGCAGGAATTCATCAGGTTGGAAAATATCATTGAAGCAATTAACCGTTGTATCCTGATCTACCAGTGTAAGATTTAGCGGAGGTAAATCATTTACGAAATAAGTATACATCCAATCGGCTGTATTTCCTGCACAATCGGTATAAGTATAAATATAAGTACGATACCCGTTGCAAACTAACGGATCGGGTTGATCGATATGATCTGTAAGTTGAATATCTGTAATCAAATTACCGCAAGCATCGTAAACTATAGGGAGAACGGATGCCGGTGGCGGTACAATTTCCGAAACACAGGTTACGGTTGTACTTCCAGGAGGTGAAGTAATAGCAAACTGCGGCGGACTTACATGAATTATATAAGACCAATTGGCAGTATGACCGGAACAATCCGTGTAAGTATATACTAAAGTACGTGAGCCGGCACAAATTAAATTTGGCGGATCATATATGATATCCGATATAAATGGCATTGTAAGTAAGTTGCCGCAAAAATCATATATTTCAGGTAACATATCATAGGTTGGTACGAATAAATCTGCAACACAGTTTACTGTTGTATCAAAAGGAGGAATGTCAATAGAAAACATCGGAATATCACCTATATGATAGGTACATGTCCATAAAGCAGTATTGCCTCCGCAATCCTTATATTGATAAGTATATGTTCTTGTACCGTTACAAACAAGCGGATTAGGTGAATCAACATAACCTAATAATTGTATATCATAAATTCTTCTTCCGCAAACATCATAAACAACAGGAAGAAGTGCTGTAGGTTCTACGGCATTCGAAGGACAAACAACTACAACATCTTTGTGAGTCTCAGGCATTGTAAATTGAGACGGAGTTACATTGAAAGTGTATGTCCATTCCGCAGTTTGACCGAAACAAGGTTCTGTGTATGTGTAAACATATGTACGTGTTCCGGCACACATAACAGGATTCGGTGTTTCACGGATATCTGTTAAGATTGGATTTGTGATTAAGTTACCGCATGGATCATAAACTTGAGGTAATTGAGTGATAGGATTGAATATTTCGGATAGACAATTAACAGTTGTACTTCCCGGAGCTGCTTCGATAACAAAAACAGGTCTTTCTACATTAAATGTAAATTGCCAATCAGCAGTTTGACCTACACAATCGGTATATCTGAATGTATAAACAGAAGTGCCGTCGCAAGTAATTGTTGTCGGGGTATTAGTAATATTAACAATTTGAATGTTTGTAATAATATTACCGCAATAGTCTGTGACTTCAGGAATAAGATTCCACGGTTCATATATATCAGAAGGACAATCAACAGTTGTTTCACCCGGAAGTTCGGTAATTGTGAAAGCCGGCATTTGTACAATATAAGTACATGTCCAGATATCCGAGTTGCCCGCACAATCAGTATACATATATCTATATGTTGCTGTACCTATACATTCTAATGGATTAGGCGATTCGGTATAATCAAGAAGAACAATGTCAGTAATTAGGTTTCCACATAGATCATAAACTACAGGTAAGAATTGAGTTGGTTCAATAATTAATGAAGGACAATCAACATGAATTATTTTATCATCATCGGGAATTTCAAGCTGAGGTAAATTTACATAGAAAGTATATAACCAATCTGCAGAATTTCCGCTGCAATCATAATACGTAAAGGTATAAACTCTTTTACCACCGGTACACGGTATTACAGATGGAGTGTTAACTACATTTGTAATATGAATATTTGAAATAACATCACCACAAGCATCGGTAATGATTGGTAATGAAATTAAGTTATTGTTTACAATATGTTCAATATCGGCAACACAATTTACTGTAGTATCTTTTGCCGGTGTTGTAATTGTAAATTCAGGACGATTAACATTGATTGTATATGTCCAATCCGCATAATTACCGCTACAATCTGTATATCTATATGTATGTACTCTTGTTCCTTCACAAATGATAGGATTTGGAGTATAAACAACACTTATTTCTTGTATATCTGTAATTACATCGCCGCATTCATCATTAATAACAGGTATATAACCTATAGGATCGAACATATCATTCGGGCAGTTAACATTGGTGAATCCCGGAGGAACGGTTATTGTAAACGGCGAACTTACGATATTAAATGTAAATGACCAATTTCTGCTATTGCCACCACAATCATAATATCTATAGTTATAAGTTTTTGTGCCGCCGCTGCAAACAAGTGGATTAGGATTTTCGACAGTATTAACAAATTGGATGTTTGTTATTAAATTACCGCAATTATCATAAGCATCCGGAAATGTAATTGAATTCTCATCAATATCTGCAATACAGTTAACAGTTGTTTGTCCTGCCGGTATAGGATCATTATTTGGTAGAACACTAACAAAATATACTTTCGACCATTCGGCAGTATTACCGGCGCAATCGGTAAATTCAAACCTGAATATACGAGTACCGCTACAAGTTAACGGATTAGGATTATCCGTTGAACCCAAAAATGTGTAATTTGTTAGTACATTACCGCAGTAATCAGTAAAAGTTGGTAGATTGTTGCTAACATAATTTGCATCAGGTATATCGGAAATACAATTTACTACTTCTGTTGAAGAAGTCGGATATATTGTAAGCGGCTGTGCTTCTATAGTATATATAAATGACCAATCGTCTGTGTTACCTGCGCAGTCTGTGAATGTAAATACATATTCACGCGTACCTTCGCATGTTAGCGGATTTGGTAAGTCAATAATATTTGTAATTGTGTAATTAGTAAGTACATTGCCGCAAGCATCAGAGATAGTAGGAACTAAAGCCGATGGATCAACTGCTAAGTTAGGACAACTAACTGTTGCTGCTCCCGGAGCTGTAGTAATGTTAAGAGTAGGTATAACTACAGTAAAAGTGTAAGTCCAGTAAGCAATGTTACCTGCACAATCAGTATATGTGTAATTGTATGTCCTTGTACCTTCGCATGTTATCGGATTAGGAGTATCAGTGTAATTTACATAAACAGCAGGTACGTTACGACCACAATTATCTGTAACAACCGGAGCATGGCTGTCTGGTTGATAAAATCCGGAAATACAACCGATTGTTTCAGTACCTGGGGTAAGTGTAGGATTAAAAGCAGGAGCTACAACATTATAAGTAAAAGTCCAAGTATCCGTATTACCTGCACAATCAGTATATTCGTAAATATAATCCATATTTCCTTCGCAAGTAACAGAAGTAGGAGTGTTAATTAATTGTATATCAGTAATTAAATTATTGCACTCATCATAAATACTTGGTAAGAAAGCAGTGGGCTCAACAGCTGCACTCGGGCAAGCTACTGTAACATTTCCGTCGGGGACAGTTATGCTGAAAGCGGGTCTTGTTACTGTATATTCATATGTCCAAGTATCAGTATTACCCGCACAATCGGTAAATGTATAAGTATATTCCCTTGTTCCGTTGCAAGTTATAGGGTCAGGGTTGTTTGATATATTAGATAAAACAATATTGGTAATGTTATTACCGCAATAATCGGTAACAACGGGTAAATATGCTGTAGGAACCACTATATCATCAACACAATCAACAGTTGCAGTACCACCAGGGACTCCAATTGTGAACCCCGGCATATCTACAGTGTAAGTATATGTCCAATCTGCTGTATTACCGGCACAATCGGTATATCTATATCTATAAACTTTCGTTCCGTTACAAGTTAATGGATTAGGAGTTTCGTCGGCACTAATAAGTTGAGCAGTTAAAGTATTTCCGCAAACATCAACAACAGTAGGTATGTAGGCAGTCGGAGCTATAATATCTGAAATACAAGTTACAGTTTGTGTTCCTGGAGGATCTGCAATAGTGAATGCAGGAATTTCCACATGAAAAGTAGAAGTCCAGTAAACCGAATTACCTGCGCAGTCAATATATTCATAAGAGTAAACGCGTGTTCCTTCGCATGTTAATGGGTTAGGAGTTTCCGTGATGGTTGGACCTGTTGGATTAATTACATTTCCGCAACCATCAACAGCTGACGGGATAACGGTAGGAGCTACTATATCAGCAATACAATTAACCGTGTGTTCTTCATTTGCTGCACTGAAAATAATTTCAGGAACAATATTAAATGTATATGTCCAAACAACACTATTACTTGCACAATCTGTGAAAGTGTATTCCAAAACGCGTGTTCCGTTACAATTAGGAATAGGTTCAGTAAGAACGTCATTGGTTTTAACCCCCGGTATTAATGTGTTACAAGCACCGTAAACCTGAGGAAGAATAATTGATGTTTCGTCTATTTTACTTACACAATTAACAGTAGTAGAGCCGTTTGGAGTATTTATTACCAATGCTGGCAATTGAACTGTAAAAACAAAATCCCAGGTATCGGTATTTCCGGAACAATCTGTATATGTATATGTATATGTGCGTGTTCCTTCACAAGTTAATGGGCTTGTAGGAGCATCAACCGTACTTGTGAGAACAATATTGGTAATTCTTTTATTACATGCATCAAATACAACAGGTAAGAATGTTGTAGGTTCAAAAATTTCTGCGACACAATTTACAGTAAGTGCACCTGCCGGTTGCGTAATAGAAAAAGGAGCCCTGTTGATAGTGTATGTATATGTCCAGTCTGCATAACGACCGAGGCAGTCGGTATATCTATATGTATATACCCTTGTTTGTTCACAATCGATAGATGGGTAGCTTACCGTACTGTGTAAAATAATATTGGTGATAATGTTTCCACAGTAATCTGTAGCAACAGGTAAAACCGAAGGAGAAATGGTGGAAGGTTCAATTATGTCTGAAACACATGCTACATTCGCGGTACCCGGTGCGTCGGATATAGTAAAAGGCGGCATATCAATAATAAAAGTAAAATCCCAAGTATCCGTATTACCGGCACAATCTGTGAAAGTATATGTATATATAACTTCTCCGTTACAAGTAATAGTGCTGGGATTAGAGGGAACAATTGAGGTAAGGACTATATTGGTTACAATATTACCGCAAGAGTTTGCTACGGTTGGTAAAAATGCATCCGGTTGATAAACATCCGCAGGGCAATTTACAACAATTTCACCGGGTGTGGCAGTTATTGTAAAAGTAGGTTCAATATTAAATGTATAAGTCCAGATAGCAGTATTACCCTCACAATCTGTATAAGTATATTCATAAACTCTTGTACCGTCGCAGGTAAACATTGACGGATTTGTTACAATATTTGTAAGTACCGGAGTTAGCAAAGTTCCGCAAGCATCGTAAACAGTAGGAGCAAGGGCATCGGGAGTAAAGGTGTTATTGATGCAGTTGACTGTTGTTGTTCCGTTGGGGATACTTATTGTAAAAACCGGTTTGTTTATTGTAATATTTTGTGTAGTTGTAGCGGAATTACCGCAAGCATCTTTAATAGTATATGTTCTTGTTATTCTTAGAGGACAATTTCCCGTGATAACATCGTTGGATGTAACGATAAGGTCACTATTATTACTACAATTATCGCTGATGGTTAATCCGCTTGCAGTCAAAAACGTTAAACTGTTATTGGCGGGATAAACACTTATATCGCAACCTGTACCTGTGTATGCCGGCAAAGTATTTGTGATAACCGGCGGTTGATCATCCTTAACCGTAAAGGACATATTAGCGTTAGCAGTAAGACCATCATTATCAGTTACACTAACATAAACAGTAATGGTTGTATTACATAAATTAGGATTAATAGTTATTGTTGCATATTCGTTATCAGTAGGATCTACTGTGGCGCCCAACCAAGAAATACTGAACGGTGCTGTGCCGTTTGTAATAACAGCATTTACTGTTACAGTACCAACATTAGGACAAACATCATAAGTAATAGGCGTTATTACTACTGTTGGTTGAGCTTTTGATTCCGATTTGCTCGGAGTTGCTTCTAAAGAAAAATAATCCGGCCAATTATTGTTGGCAAAAGAAATACTACAATTACTTAATAATAATAGTATTACGGAACATAATATAAATCTTTTCATGTTAATATAATATATTTTCGTTTATACTTGATTAATTTTATCATATTTAAACTTAATTTAGGTAAAAATAAACCTAATTTTACCTAAAATTTATGTCATAAACTAAACTTTTAATTAATTTTTGATACAAAATCATTTCAAAAACGACTTAAAATTTCTATTATACAGCAAAAACCAATGTTTTGGAGTGATTGGATTCTTTCGCTGCTTGATTAAAAAACGGAAAACACTTATTTTTTTATTGTGTTGAATAATAGAAAATTATTAAATCAATAATTTTTGTTATTTGAATTTTTTAAGATAAAAAAATAAATCGTTACAATATTTTTTAAGAACGAGTTCAAAGATGTTAATAAATATTAAATAATCCAAGTTTTTTTGAGGTTTTTTTTTGTTAAAACAATAATTTTTCTAGAAAATATTCTTATTAGCTTAAAAATAAAGATGATATTTGTTTAAATAAATTAATTTTGCACAAAATTTTATTAGATGAAAAACTTCAAAAGATATACTGTAACTACTGCTTTGCCCTATGCAAACGGACCGATTCATATTGGCCATTTAGCCGGTGTTTATGTTCCGGCTGATATTTATGTTAGATATTTAAAATCTATAGGTGTTGATGTTGTTTTTATAGGCGGTTCCGATGAACATGGTGTTCCTATAACAATTAGAGCTAAAAAAGAAGGTGTTAGCCCGCAGGAGATTGTCGATAGATACCATAACATTATAAAAAAATCTTTCGCCGATTTCGGTATTTCGTTTGATATCTATTCACGTACTTCAAATCAAGTCCACCATGAGTTGGCTTCCGATTTCTTTCTTAAGTTATATAATGAGGGGAAATTAACAGAAGGTATTGAGGAACAATATTATGACAATGAAGCTAAACAATTCCTTGCCGATAGATATATTACCGGAACATGTCCGATATGCGGTAATCCGAGAGCTTATGGTGATCAATGTGAAAGTTGCGGAACATCTTTAAACGCCAGAGATCTAATTGATCCGAAATCTGCTATAAGCGGTAGTATTCCCGTATTGAAAGAAACAAAACATTGGTATCTTCCTTTGGATAAATATGAGGATTGGTTGAAAGATTGGATTCTTGTGTCTCACAAAGAATGGAAAACTAATGTTTATGGGCAGTGTAAATCCTGGCTCGATGCCGGTTTACATCCACGTGCCGTTACCCGCGATCTTGATTGGGGTGTTAAGGTGCCTTTGGAAAATGCAAAAGGTAAGGTTTTGTATGTTTGGTTCGATGCCCCGATAGGATATATTTCGGCAACAAAAGAATTGACTCCCGACTGGGAAAAATATTGGAAAGATAAAGATACGCGTCTAATCCATTTTATCGGAAAGGATAATATTGTATTTCATTGTATTATTTTTCCGACGATGCTAAAAGCCGAAGGATCTTATATTTTACCAGATAATGTTCCTGCTTTTGAGTTTTTAAACTTAGAAGGTGATAAAATATCCACATCAAGAAATTGGGCTGTTTGGTTGCATGAATATTTAATAGATTTTCCGGATAAACAGGATGTTCTGAGATATGTGCTTACTGCAAATGCCCCAGAAACTAAGGATAATGATTTCACTTGGAAAGATTTTCAAACAAAAAATAATAGCGAACTAGTTGCTATCTTCGGTAATTTTATAAACAGAACTCTTGTTCTTACTAAAAAATATTTTGATGGTATTGTGCCCCAAAGAAATGAACTCGAAGATATTGATATTGCCGCTTTGGAAGAACTTAAGGTTATTCCTTCAAGGATAGAAAATAGTTTGAATAATTTTAAATTCAGAGACTCCTTAAGCGAAATGATGAGCCTTGCACGTCTCGGAAATAAATATCTTACTGATAATGAACCTTGGAAAATTTTTAATAATAATCCGGAACGTGTTAAAACTATTCTTAATATTGCTCTTCAAATTTGTGCAAATTTGGCAGTTGTATCTGCTCCTTTTTTACCTTTTACTTCTGAGAAAATATTCAGAATGTTAAACCTTCCGAGTTTGAAATGGTTATATAGCGGTAATACAGACCTGTTGAAGCCGGAACACAAACTCGGCGAACCTGAGCTTCTCTTTGAGAAAATAGAAGATTCCGCTATTGAACAACAAATTAAAAGGTTAGAAGAAATCAAACTTCAAAATGCAATAGAAAATCAGGAAATTAATATTTCTGCTCAGAAAGATATTATTACTTTCGACGACTTTGTTAAGTTAGATATCAGAACAGGTAAAATTATTGAAGCCGAAAAAGTTCCGAAGGCAAATAAACTCCTCAAACTTAAAGTTGATACTGGAATTGATATCCGTACGGTTGTTTCCGGAATTGCAGAATATTACAATCCGGAAGATATTATAGGCCAGAATGTTAGCGTTCTTGTTAATTTGGCTCCGCGAATGCTTAAAGGAATTGAATCTCAGGGAATGATTTTAATGGCGGAGAATAATGAAGGTAAGTTGTGTTTTGTTGCTCCTACTGAAGAATTTCATCAAGGTTCTGAAATAAAATAACTACTTTCGTTGTACAAGAATATTTGAATTATAGTCAATACCCAGCAAATCTGCAGCATTAGCTTTATACATAGCTATTTCCATATAACCGTGTGAGCCGAAAAAGACTGCGATTTCTGCAATTCTTACATCAGAATATGCTTTTGAAATCTTAGTTATGTCATCCGATTTAAATAAAATTTCAAAAGAAGATTTTCTTACAAAATCATAGAAAATATCTCTTGTAATATTTGTGATGATATTTCGGTAATTATCAATAAAAAGTACATGTCCCTTTAATAAATCGCCGTCAACAACAGGTTGAGACATTAAGTAATTTTTATTAAAACCATTAAGTTTATTAGTATATTGAGAATAATCTTGCCCCGAAGCAATTAAAACCGCAATTTCAGCAAAAACATCTTTGCTGGAAAATGTAAATACCGGAGAATCTTGTATATAGTCTATCTCAAAAATCTCCATTTCAATGTTATTGAGAGCCATCGGCAAAATACCATTATCTGCGGCAATAAAATATTGATTTGCGGCTTTTACTAAAATATGAGGTGTGTTAATGGATGCTTCAGAATTGATCCCGATGATGTGTATAGTACCTTCAGGAAAGAATTTATAGCAATTACCAAGTATGAATCCGGCTTCTCTAATACTGAAAGGAGTAACGTCATGACTAATATCAACAATATTTACATCAGTTAGTTTGGATAATATCGTACCTTTAATAGCAGCAACATAATAATCACTGTAGCCGAAGTCAGTAAGTAATGTTATAATTTTTTTATCCATCAAACTTATACTATAAAAAAATAATATACCTTTGTAATTGTTTACAAAAGTAATTAAAAAAGTTAATCTAGAAATTAAAGAATGTCAGAAAGTATAATTAATCTTTCAAGTTATAATCCGCTAGAAATATACGGAACGCAAGATGTGTATCTTACCAAGATAAAGTCTTTATTTCCGAAATTGAAAATAATTGCACGTGGAGAATTGATAAAAGTTATTGGAGCCGAAGAAGATAGAATAGCTTTTGAAAAGTATATTGATATGCTTCTTCTTCAGATTGATAGTTATGGAAAAATTACCGAAAAGGATCTGGTTGATTGTTTGGCGATGGAAGAAAAGGAAACACTGCCGCCGAAGGATAGCGATTTGATACTTTTCGGAAAAAACGGCAATCAGATTAAAGCCCGAACAAAAAATCAAAAAGCAATGGTTAAATCGATTGATGATAATGATTTGCTTTTTGCCATTGGTCCGGCGGGAACAGGAAAAACGTTTACTGCTGTAGCTCTTGCTGTCAGAGCCTTAAAAAACAAGGAAATCAGAAGAATTATTCTTACTCGTCCCGCAGTTGAGGCCGGCGAAAACCTTGGTTTCTTACCGGGTGATCTCAAAGAAAAACTGGATCCGTATTTGCGCCCGCTTTATGATGCTTTGAATGAAATGCTGCCGTCGCAGAAACTTAAATCTTATATGGAAGACGGTACAATAGAAATTGCGCCTTTGGCGTTTATGAGAGGCAGAACTTTGAATCATGCCTATGCAATTTTAGATGAAGCACAAAATGCTACTGATAAGCAGTTAAAAATGTTTCTTACGCGTATGGGCGAAGATTCCAAGTTTGTAATAACTGGCGATGTAACTCAGATTGATCTACCTAAAAAATCTAACAGCGGATTGATTAATGCAAATAGAATCCTAAAAGATATAAAAGGTATAGATTTTATACATCTGGACGAAAGTGATATTATAAGACATAAGTTGGTAACTTCTATTGTTAAGGCTTATGAAAAATATGATATAAATTAATTTAATGTTGTTAATTATGAATGATGTAATTTTAAGAACCGATTTTGATTTTGAAGGTATGAAAAGTATCTATCACGGAAAGGTGAGGGATGTTTATAATATTGATGATAAATTTTTGTTGATGATCGCAACTGATAGAATATCTGCTTTTGATGTTGTACTGCCGAAAGGAATTCCTTATAAAGGGCAGGTGCTTAGTCAAATAGCTGCTATGTTTCTTGATTTAACCGAAGATATTGTCCAAAATTGGAAAATTGCTTTACCGGATACTATGGCAACTTTCGGAATTTTGTGTGAACCGTTTAAGGTTGAAATGGTGATTCGCGGGTATCTTACCGGTCATGCGTGGAGAGAATATAAGGCGGGAAAAAGAATGTTGTGCGGAATACCACTTCCCGAAGGAATGAAGGAAAATGAAAAATTCCCGAAACCCATTATTACTCCGACTACTAAAGCGGATGAAGGACATGATGAAGATATTTCTCGCGAAGATATTATTAAACAAGGTCTTGTTAGTGAAAAAGATTATATCAAGTTAGAAGATTATACCCTTAGACTATATCAAAGAGGCTGTGAAATAGCGGAAAAACGCGGGTTGATTCTGGTTGATACTAAGTATGAATTCGGAAAGAAAGACGGTGAAATATTTCTAATTGATGAGATACATACTCCGGATTCCTCAAGATATTTTTATAAAGAAGGTTATGAATATGCTATGAAAACCGGAGAACAACCAAAACAATTGTCGAAAGAATTTGTTAGGCAATGGTTGTTGGATAATGGTTTCAGCGGACAAACCGGCCAGCAAATCCCGGAAATGACTCCCGAGATTATTAATAATATCAGTGAAAGATATATTGAGTTATATGAAAATATAACAGGAGAAGAGTTTGTTAAAACGAATATTTCTAATGTTTTAACAAGAGTTGAGGATAATGTAAAACAATTTTTAGATGTTTATTTAAGTAGATAGTTTTATTACTAACTTATAATTAATTTCTTTTATTAAAAAAACAGAGTTTAAAACATTATCTTTCAGAAAAATACACTTTTATAAATAATTTTTTCGATAAATATCAGTTCAATAAAAAAATATTATATTTGTAAAATATAAGTTTTTTAAAGCATAAATATTATAATGACAGATATGAAGCAATATTCTCTTCATGAATTATTGAAGAAAGTATTCGGGTTCGATAGTTTCAAAGGAGATCAGGAAGCCATAATCCAAAGTGTTTTGGACGGCCAGGATACCTTTGTAATTATGCCGACAGGTAGTGGTAAGTCTATGTGCTATCAATTACCGGGTATTATAAGTGAAGGCACTGCAATAATTATTTCCCCTCTGATTGCGTTAATGAAAAATCAAGTTGATGCGATTCGGAATTTCGGACAGGAAAAAAGTATTGCGCATGTTCTTAATTCATCATTAACTCGTGCCGAATCGCTTCAAGTAAGAGAAGATGTTCTTATGGGCAAGACAAAGTTATTGTATGTTGCCCCTGAGTCACTTACTAAAGAAGAAAAAATATCTTTCTTCAAAAAAGTGAACATATCTTTCTATGCAATTGATGAAGCTCATTGTATATCTGAATGGGGACACGATTTTCGCCCTGAATATAGAAGAATACGCCCAATAGTTGATGCCATAGGACAAAAAGTTCCGATAATAGCTTTAACAGCTACCGCAACGCCTAAGGTTCAGCAAGATATACAAAAGAATTTAGGTATGATGGATGCTAACCTTTTTAAAACGTCCTTCAATAGACCAAATTTATATTATGAAGTACGTCCTAAAACCAAGGATGTCGTAAAAGAAGTTATTAAATATATTAAAAGTAATCAAGGCAAATCCGGAATAATATATTGCCTTAGTAGAAAAAAAGTAGAAGAAATTGCCGAAGTACTTACTGTGAATAATATCAGAGCTTTACCTTATCATGCAGGTCTTGATTCTACAACCAGAAAAAGAAATCAAGATATGTTCCTCATGGAAGAGGTTGATGTTATTGTTGCTACTATTGCTTTCGGTATGGGTATAGATAAACCCGATGTTAGATTCGTTATTCATTATGATATACCAAAAAGTTTAGAAGGTTATTATCAGGAAACCGGAAGAGCCGGAAGAGACGACGGTGAAGGAAACTGTATAGCTTTTTATTCTTATGACGATATTTTGAAATTAGAAAAATTTATGGCTAAAAAATCTGTTGCTGAAAAGGAAATATCAGCACAATTGTTACAAGAAACTATTGCTTACGCTGATTCTGCAATATGTAGGAGAAAACAATTACTCCATTATTTCGGAGAAAATTATAAACAAGATAATTGTCATAATTGTGATAATTGTATTAAACCTAAAGAAACATACGATGCTCAGGATGATCTGGTACTTGTACTTGAAACCGTACAGGAAGTTAAAGGTCAATTTAAAGAGAATCATATTCTTAACATTATTCTGGGAGAAAACAATACTACAATAAAACAATGTAAACATAATAAGTTGCCGATGTTCGGTAAAGGTTCATCAAATAGTGAAAAATACTGGCT
The DNA here is from genome assembly GCA_031276035.1 of Bacteroidales bacterium. NCBI lineage: Bacteria > Pseudomonadati > Bacteroidota > Bacteroidia > Bacteroidales > Bacteroidales bacterium. The sequence goes on from JAISNV010000035.1 coordinate 36,005, forward strand.
TAATGTGATCAGGCATGCTTTAGTGGGAAATTTTATCTCTAAAGATATTGAAAATTACGGTTTGCTAAAATTGAGCGAAAAAGGTGCCGAGTTTTTGGAAGAACCATATTCTGTTATGTTTACCAGAGAACCTGAAGATGATGAAGAAAATGAAGATATGATTTCTTCGGGCGAGCATAAGACAAGTTCTTGCGATAAAGTACTTTTCTCCTTGCTGAAAAATTTAAGAAAAGATATTTCCAAGAAAGAAAATCTTCCGCCCTTTGTGATTTTCCAAGATCCATCATTGGAAGATATGGCTATCCAGTATCCTATTTCAATGTCGGAGTTGACAAATATTACCGGCGTTGGTCAGGGCAAAGCCGCTAAATACGGAAAACCGTTCTTGGATTTAATTAAGGTATATGTCGAAGAAAATGATATTATTCGCCCTAACGACATGGTTGTCAAGTCTGTGGTCAATAAATCGGGATTGAAAGTATATATTATTCAAAGTATTGATAGAAAAATCGATCTTGAAGATATTGCATATACTAAAGGTATAGAACTGGACGAACTTATCACGGAAATGGAAAGTATTGTTGCTTCGGGAACAAAACTTAATATTAATTATTATATTGACGAAAATATTGAACCCGAACATCAGGAAGAGATTATTGATTATTTCAGCGATGCAAGTACGGATTCGATAGAAGCTGCCCATGTTGCTCTCGGCGAGGATGAATATTCGGAAGAAGAAATACGTCTGATGAGATTGAAATATATTTCTGAAGTCGGAAATTAATTTCTTAAATGAAAAAATATTTTAATTATATACCAATACTTTGTATTGCAATAATTTTATTTGTGGGTTCTTGTAAAAGAACAAAAGTTCCGAATTATGTAATGGCAAAAGATTCCTTAATTAATATACTTATTGATTTTCATATCATTGAAGGAATTATCGCCTATGAAAATACAAACCAGCCTAATACTGCAAAATATGCTACAAAGTATTTCAATTGCTATTTCGAACTAAATAATATTGATAAAGCCCGTTATGATACGAGCTTATGGTATTATTACCGAGACCCTATTGATATTGGTAATAAAGTCAATGATGATATTGTAAATAGATTATCAATTATTGAAGCTGAAATAGATAAAATGATTATGACTGAGAAAAAGGTGCAGGATGGGAATTGAAATAATATTAAGAGAATATTTATTTTTAATAAGATTTGAAAATCCGAAACACGGAATTCCTTATATATTATCCACTAATCTGCTTGCACCGATCCTAAACAAATCTGGAGTTAACCATTCTTCTCCGAGAATTTCTTTAATAAGGTTTATATAGCCGATGGCTTCTTCGTAAGTTGAAATGCCGCCCGCTGCTTTAAATCCGATTTTTATTCCGGTTTTATCGTAATACTTTTTAATTGTTTCAAGGATATAAGTTGACGTCCCAATTGTTGCAGCCGGACTGATTTTGCCTGTGGAAGTTTTTACAAAATCCGAACCGCCTTCAATAGCCAGTTCAGAAGCAATAATAATATTCTCTTTTGTTTTCAATGCACCTGTCTCAATAATACATTTTAATTTTGCAGAACCGCAGGCTTTTTTTATTGCTTTTATTTCAGATAATACTTCGGCTATTTTTCCTTCAAGTAACTTACCGACAGAGATTACCATATCAATTTCGTCGGCACCGGAGTTTACAGCATATTCAACTTCAGCAGTTTTTATTTCGATAAATGATTGAGCCGAAGGGAAGCATCCTGCAACCGAAGCCGATTTGATGCCGCTGCCGGATAATAATTGCTTTGTTAATTTAACAAAGTTCGGATATGTGCAAACTGCGGCAACTTTCTTATCGAGCGCCTTATTGCATAATCTGCGAATCACTTCGTCATTATCATCAATACTTAATGTTGTAAGATCAACAAAATGCAAAATCTCTTTTCGATCCATAATTATTAAATTATACCTTCGCGTAAAATATCATGAATATGAATAACACCAATATAACTGTTATCATCATTAACTACCAATAATTGAGTAATCGAATTTTTTCTCATTATTTCCAATGCATTAACAACAAGAACTTCTTCTTTTACTGTTTTCGGCGCATCGGTCATAATATCATTTGCCTTTATTTTATTGATGTTCGAATATTTAGACATCATTCGCCTTAAATCACCGTCTGTAATTACGCCTATCAACTTTTTATCATCTAAAACCGCAGTAACACCAAGGCACTTTGAGGAAATTTCGTAAATGATGGTTTTAATATCGTCATTAAGATTTACAACAGGTTTGTTATTTCTTTTATAAAGATCGGAAACTTTTAAAAATAACTTTTTCCCCAATGCACCGCCGGGATGAACTTTTGCAAAATCATTAGCCGTAAAACCTCTACATTCCATAAGTGCAACAACAATAGCATCACCGATTACCAATTGTGCGGTACTGCTGGCAGTAGGGGCCAGATTGTTGGGGCAGGCTTCTTTCTGTACGTTTGAACAGAGTACGATATCGGATTCTTGTGCCAAATATGAATTTTTGTTTCCCGTTATGCAGATTATTTTATTGGCAGCAGTTTTTAAAAGAGGTAAAAGTATCTTTATTTCAGGTGTTTCTCCACTGGATGAAATACAAATAATGCAATCTTGCTTGCTAATCATTCCCAAATCACCGTGAATAGCATCGCCGGCATGAAGAAATTGTGCGGATGTTCCGGTTGAGTTTAAACTTGAAACTATTTTATTAGCAACAATTCCGCTTTTACCTATTCCGGTAAGAACAACTTTTCCTTTGGTTTCTAAAATTGTGTGGATTGCTTCAACAAAGTTATCACCAATGTAATTTATCAAATTATTAATAGAATCAGCTTCATGCTTGATTGTGTCGATTGCAATTTGTTTTATTTCTTCTGTTGATTTCATTTTACTAAATTAAATAAAAAATTAATCGGCTAACAGCACCAGACCTTTTAAATATTCGGTTTCGGGATGAAATATATTAACCGGATGATCCGGAGCCTGATGTAGTTGGTGAACTATTGAAATTTGTTTGCCGGAATCCGTTGCCGCATTGTAAATTGCGGTCAGAAAATCAGGTTTTGTTATAACTTGCGAACATGAAAAAGTGAAAAGTAATCCGTTTTTATTTAAATGTTTTAGTGCCGCTGCATTTAACCTCCGATATGCCTTCATTGCATTGTTTTTAGCGTCGGAATGTTTGGCAAATGCAGGTGGGTCAAGAATTATTATATCGAATTTTTCTTCATTGTTTTTCAAAAATTCAAAAGCATCGGCAACAACAGATTGATGATTAGCCTCTTTTCCGAAATTTAATTCGATATTTTTGTTTGCCATATTAATGGCATTTTCGGAAATATCAACAGTTACAACTTTGTTGGCGTTACCTATTAAAGCTGCAACCGAGAAAGCTCCGGTATATCCGAAAACATTAAGTACACTTTTTCCATTACAAGACTTAGAAAGTATTTCTCGATTATTTCTTTGATCAAGGAAAAAACCTGTTTTTTGTCCGTTAATCAAATCAAGATAAAACTTCATATTATTCTCGGAAAATATAGTTTCATTAACAGAGCCGTACAGAAAACCTTCTTTTAGATTATTTTCTTCCGCTTGCTTGATAGTGGCACCACTTTTAGAATAAACGGCAACGATTTCATTTTCTAAAACTTCTCTAAAGATTTCAGAGAAACAAGGTAGGAGGTTCAACATTCCAACCGAATGAGCTTGCAGAACTACAACACCGTTATAAAAATCCGCAATAAGTCCGGGAAGAATATCACTTTCTCCATGTATTATTCTGAAAGAATTAGTTTTTTTATTGTCGAAAATATTTAGCGCTTTACGACGGTTGATTGCATTGATAATCTGATTTTTCCAGAAAGACCTAATGTTTTCTTTATCAATTTTATTGAAAGAAAATATTCTAACGCAAATTGAACCGTCCTGAAAATGTCCTGTAGCAAGATATTTACGGTCGGATGAATATACTTCAACTATTTCGCCGTCTTCAAGTTCATTAGAAACGGCATATACTGCTCCCGAAAATATCCAGAGATGTTTCTTTAAGATTGATTTCTCTCTACCCGGTTTTAAGATTACTTTTGAGAAATCTGCCATATCTACTTAGTTTAAGGTAATTATAAAGTTCTTTGAATTTTCACTTCTTCAAATCCTTCAATAATATCACCAACTTTTATATCGTTAAAATTCTCAATATTCAATCCGCATTCATAGCCGGATTTCACTTCTTTTACATCATCTTTGAAACGTTTCAAAGAACCGAGATACCCGGTATAAATTACTATACCGTCACGAATTAAGCGAACTCTTGTATTTCTGGTAATTATACCTGTTTGAACCATACATCCGGCAACCGTACCAACTTTAGAAATCTTATAAACTTCGCGAACTTCAACATTACATGTGATTCTTTCTTCAATTTCAGGAGAAAGCATACCTTGTATAGCATCTTTAATTTCTTCGATTGCTTTGTAAATAACAGAGTAAGTGCGAATATCAATTTGTTCCTGCTCCGCTAATTTACGTGCATTAACAGACGGGCGCACTTGGAAACCAACAATAATTGCGTTGGATGCGGAAGCCAACATTATATCCGCTTCATTTATCTGTCCGACAGATTTATGAATAACATTAACCTGAACTTCCGGGTTACTGAGTTTCAATAATGAATCTGAGAGAGCTTCGATTGATCCGTCAACATCACCTTTAACAATGATATTAAGCTCTTTAAAGTCGCCTATAGCGATTCTGCGTCCGATTTCGTCTAGGGTAATATGTTTCTGAGTTCTCAGACCGATTTCACGTTGTAATTGTATTCTTTTGTTAACCAATGCTTTCGCATCATGTTCATTTTTGAATACGACGAAATTGTCACCGGCTTGAGGTGCACCGTTTAATCCTAGCATCAGTATAGGTTTTGAAGGGCCGGCATTTTCAATTTTTTGATTTCTGTCGTTAAACAAAGCTTTTACTTTTCCGTAATGACTTCCTGCTACGACAATATCTCCCTGATGTAAAGTTCCGTCTTGAACGAGCATTTTTGCAATGTAGCCTCTACCTTTATCCAAAGAAGATTCGATTACAGTACCTTCTGCTCGTTTTGTAGGATTACCTCTCAGATCAAGTAAATCGGCTTCGAGTAAAACTTTTTCCAAAAGAAGATCAAGGTTAGTACCTTGTTTGGCCGATATTTCCTGACTTTGATATTTTCCGCCCCAATCTTCAACCAATATACGAATAGCAGCAAGTTCTTCCTTTATTTTTTCAGGATTTGCACTTGGTTTATCCATTTTGTTGATAGCAATAACAATAGGTACATTAGCGGCTTGGGCGTGATTGATAGCTTCAATGGTTTGAGGCATTACACGGTCGTCGGCGGCAACAACAATAATTGCTATATCTGTTAGTCTGGCACCGCGGGCACGCATAGCAGTAAAAGCTTCATGGCCGGGAGTATCCAAGAATGTAATACTTCTTCCATTAGCCAAGTGAACTTCATAAGCTCCGATATGCTGTGTTATACCACCGGCTTCACCTGCAATAACATTGGTTTTTCTAATATTATCAAGTAATGAAGTTTTACCGTGATCCACGTGTCCCATAACAGTAACAACGGGATTACGTGTTAAGCGATCTTCTTCATTCTCATCCTCATCGTCAGTAATGGTTTCATTAATTTCGGCATCAACGAACTCAATATCATAACCGAATTCGTCTGCAACTACAGTCATTGTTTCAGCGTCAAGTCTTTGATTGATAGAAACAATTACACCCAAATTAAGACAGGTTTGAATAACTTGCATTACATTAACGCTCATTAAGTTTGCCAATTCATTTACGGTAACAAATTCCGTAACTTTAAGAGTGGACTTTTCAGCTTCTTTCACTTCCATTTGACGGCGACGCTCTTCTTCTTTAACATCGCGTTTGTCTCTTCTGCGTTTAGCAGCTTTATTCTTGGTTTTATGCTCTAACTCTTTTAAAGTTTCGCTAACTTGTTTTTGAATTTCTTCATCGGAAATAGCTACTTTTTTAAAGTCTTTTTTCTTTTTCGACTTTTTGTTCTTGTCTTTATCTTTATTGGTCTGATCGTTATTTTTATTTTCTTTTTGAGGTTTTTCGAGAGTATTTGCTTTATTAGGATTAACAAAATCGGTGCTTTCCTTTTTTATTCTCTTACGTTTTTTCTTTTTATTAGCATTGCTATCTCCATCGGATTTACTTTCTTTAGGCTTCTCAACAGGAAGTTCTACTTTTCCGATAATTTTAGGACCGGCAAGTTTAGGAACTCTAATACCGAATATTTCAGGTTTGGTTTCTCCATCGGTAGTTTTTTGTTCTTTAGCTTCCGAAGTTTCTTTCTTATCAGCAGCCTTTTCTTCAGGTTTTGGAGTTTCAATAGGTTTTTCTGTTTCAACTTTTGAAGTTTCCTGTTTTATTTCTTTCTCGGATGAAGGTTTTGTATTTTCCTCAATCTTTTTTGGTTCAACTTTTTCTTGAACTTTTGTTTCTTCTTTGATAGGAATTTTTTCAGAATCAGTTGGTTTTATATCTTTTTTAACAGTGGTAACCTCAGGTTTTTCTTCCTTTTTTATGGAGTCTGGTTTCTTATTTTTAGTTTCAGTTTTTTCTTCGGGTTTTTTCTTTTTTCCTCCGGCATTAATGCTGTCTAAGTCTATTTTGCCAACGATTGTAGGAGAAACAGTTTTTTCAGGACCTAAATGAAGAATGTCATTATCAACTTGTTTTTTATTAGAAGAATCTTCTTTCTTTACAGTTTTTTCAGTATCGGCAGTTGTTTTGGCAGTAGGTTTTTGTTCTTCTGTAGCAGGTTTAGTTGTTTCTGTTTCTGGGGTTTTCTTTTCTTCAGTTTTTGTTGCTGGAGTTTTTTCTGCGCTCGTACTTGTTTTTGAGGCAGTAGGTTTAACGGTACCTATAGTAGTATCCTTAATGATGTATTCGGGTTTTTCAACATCATCATCTTTTTTATCCTCAATCTTCTCAGTTTTTTCAAGAGGTTCAGCATTTTGCGCTTTTTTAAACGATAAAGTTATTTTATCGGATTCCGCCTTCATATTTTTATCACCTTGAAATTCACTGGCTACCAATTTAAACATAGCCTCATCCAATTTTGAAGTTGGTCCAAAATCATCTTTATACCCCTTTTTCTTAAGAAATTCAATGATGGTGTTTATCCCAACATTGAATTCTTTTGCTACTTTACTTATTCTTCTAACTGCTTGTGTTTCTTCTGCCATGTTTTTATTATTTTATTCTTCAAATTCTGCTTCGAGGATTTTTAAAACATCCTTAATTGTTTCTTCTTCTAAATCAGTACGTTTCAATAAATCGTCAAAACTCAATTCCATTACACTACGAGCCGTATCGCAACCTATACCTTTAAGAACATCAATAACCCACGGTTCAATCTCATCGGTAAATAAATCAAGATTAACATCGTCTATATCGGTTTCTCTATAGACATCAATATCATAACCTGTAAGTTTACTTGCAAGTTTAATATTGTAACCGTTTTTACCGATTGCATAAAAAACTTGGTCGGGATCCATATAGACATCAGCTTTTTTGGTGTCATTATGAATTATAACCGAAGAAATTTTCGCAGGGCTTAAAGCTCTGGTGATGAAGAGAGTCGGATTTGTGGTGAAATTTATCACATCAATATTTTCGCTTTTTAATTCGCGAACGATAACGTGAATTCGCGAACCTTTCATCCCGACGCAAGCTCCGACAGGGTCAATGCGGTCGTCGTACGATTCAACTGCAATTTTCGCACGTTTTCCGGGAATTCTAACAATTTTCTTAATAGTAATCAAACCGTCGAAAACTTCCGGAACTTCGGCTTCGAACAAACGTTCGAGAAATACGGGTGATGTTCTTGATAATATGATGTGAGGAATGTTATTTCTTAATTCAACTCTTGAAACTACTGCGCGTATTATATCTCCTTTGTGATAATAATCTTCGGGAATTTGTTCAGACTTAGGAAGTAATAATTCTATGCCTTCATCGTCTAAAATGAGCATTTCTTTTTTCCATACTTGATAAACTTCGCCGGTAACAATTTCTCCTACTTTATCAACATATTTTTTATAAATGCTGTTTTTCTCATATTCTTGTACCTTTGCACTTAAACTCTGGCGAATAGCCAAAATGTCGCGTCTTCCGAAATCCTCAATCCCAATGCTTTCAACAAAATCTTCACCGACTTCATAGTCCGGTTCTGTTTTAATTGCTTCGGAATATGCAATCTGGAGGTTAGGATCTTCAACATCTTTGTCATCAACAATAAGTCTGGTTCTCCAAATTTCAAAATCACCGCGATTAACATTAACAATAACGTCAATATTCTCGTCGGTGCCGTATTTTTTTACTAACATGCTTCTGAAAACATCTTCCAGAATTCTCATCATAGTAGTTCTGTCAATGTTTTTAAACTCCTGAAATTCGGAAAACGATTCAACTAAATTAATACTTTCCATTTTTTATTAGAATTATTTAAAATCAAAAAATAACTTTGCGTTTTTTATATCATTAAAATTGATAGAAATGTCTTCCTCAGCCTTAATTTTAGGTTTCATTCCTTTTTTCACATTTGATAATGTTTGTTTTGTAAGAATAATACCATCTTCGGAAACATTTTTGAGAATACCTTTTAAAGGTTTGTTATCTGCAAATGTTACAATAATTTCTTTACCTATGTTTTTCTTATACTGCCTGATGGTTAAAAACGCCGATGTAATTCCGGAAGAGCTAACCATTAAATTATAATCTTCTTTTTCACGATCAATATTACCTTCGATATGTCTGCTTAGAGCAACACAATCATCAATAGTAACAACCGTATCGCTGTCAAGAAATATTTCGATATTATTTGATTCTGAAATCTTTATCTCAACAACAAAAATATCCGAATCAATAAAAAAATTATCAACAAGCTTGTTTATATAAATTTTTTCTATCATAAGTAGATATAAAAAAGAAGGGGATTTGTGCATCCCCTCAAAATCAACATCTTAATCATTATAAATTTGCGTTGCAAAAATAATATAATTTTTTTAATTACGCAAGTCTTTTTCTTTAAAGATGAAGATGAAAGGTTGAGAAAAGTAGAAAAGTATAAAGCAGGTAAAATCAATTGGGAAAAAGAAGGGTTTGTAAAGAAAAATGATACTGTTTTCCGACCTAAAACTATAAATCTTACAGATTGGTTTTTTATTTTCTTAATTTATGAAAATTCACACTTTGTTTTGGAATGATATATTGAGTTCGAGAAAAGCCTTAAACTAAAAAAAGGTTGTCTCATTTCTAAGACAACCTTTTTTACACATATGAAAAACACTAATACTACTTTTATCTTTATTCTTTATCTTCGCGTTTGTAATGTTTTGAATATTTATTCATAAACTTATCAACACGTCCTGCTGTATCAACAAGCTTAACTTTGCCTGTGAAGAAAGGATGTGAAGTGTGAGAAATCTCAAGTTTTACCAAGGGATATTCTTTTCCGTCTTCCCAAACTATGGTATCTTTTGTTTTAGCAGTAGATTTGCTAATAAACATATAGTCGTTAGACATGTCTTTAAAAACGACTAATCTATAATCTGTTGGATGAATATTTTCTTTCATTATCTTAAGGGTTTTTTATTGCTATAAATTGGACTGCAAAAGTAATATAAAAATTTTAATTATCAAGAATTTTAGAAAAATATTTTTGATTTGAATGTTTTTAAATTTAAAGTTCCGGATTTTTGTCTTAATCAGAAATGCCGGAATTCATATCTTTTGCTGTTAAATTTCGTTTAAACATAAATTTTTTCAAATAATTCCCGAATCTCTTTGGATTCCCGTAGAATATTTAGAGTAAGATTGTCATGGCCTTTTGCGTAACCGTTTCCTACGATAAGATTGATATCTTTTCCTACGCCTTCGGCGCCTAAAGCAGCTTTCGTAAAACTTGTTGCCATAGAGAAAAAATATAAATGACCTTGTCCTTTAGTTATAAGGATGGAAGTCATTTCGGTATTGGGAACATTCACGTTGTTAATTACAACATCACAACCTCTTGGTCCTGTAATTTCAATAACTTTGTTGTAAACTTTTATTACTTCGGTGGCATCGGCAATAATTACGTGATGAGCCAAATTCATATCGATAATTCTTTTTGCATTTTCTTCGGAATATTCCACCACAATAACTTTTCCGTAAGGACCAACATTTTTCATTGCCTGGTAGCAGCATAAAATTCCTGATTTACCGCCGCCGCCGATTATACAAACGGTGTCGCTTTCTTTTACAAGCCTGTCGACTTGTGCCGGTGCTCCTGCAACATCAAGAGCCGCCAGAGCTAACTTCTCCGGCATATCATCAGGCAGTTTTGCAAATAATCCCGATTCGAATAAGATAGCCTGCGCCTCAACATCCACTTGGTCGCTGTTGGGATCTAAATTTTTTATTTTGTGAATCTTTAACGGAGTCAAAGACAAAGATACCAGAGTTGCAATTTTGTCGCCGATTTTTATTCGGCGGTTGGGGAAATCTTTTCCGATTTCCTTAACAGTTCCGATAAGCATTCCGCCTGAACCTGTAACAGGGTTTTGCATTTTTCCGCGCTTTTCTACAATGCCTAAAATCATCTCTTTCATCTTTTCGGCATCTTTACTACAAGCATTCTTAATTTGAGTATAACTTGCCGAATCAATATTTAAAGTTTCTACATCAATAAGTAACTCATTGTCGTAGATTTCCATAGTGTTGTCTATTTTCAAAGCGGGTTGTGGTAAAGTGCCCTTAGGTTTTATAACTCTGTGAGTTCCAAATATACATCCTTTATTCATTATGACTATAAATTTAAAATATATTGAAATTGCTGATGTTTTAAAAACCCAAATTATATTGGGGTTAAAAAACGCCTGCAAAGATAAAAAATCTTTAGAAAATTTAATTCGAATTAATTGTTTATATCAAAAATAAATACATACTTTTGCAAATTATTAATCAATAAAAAATTAAAAATTATGAAAGCATCACACGTTTTTGCATTTTTAGGCGGTACTATTTTGGCAACAGCCGTAACTCTTTTATTTACAACAGATACGGGTCGTGATATCCGTAAACAAGTTTCCGAAAAACTTACTAAAGAAGAGTTGGATAAACTCCTAAACGTCCTTAATAAAGAAAAAAAAAATTTGGAGAATCTCGAAAAGGAAGTTAATGATGAGATAGCGGAAGTAAAGAAAGAGTTGAAAAAGTTGTAACAGGTAAATAAAGAGTCATGGATAATCAAGATGGTGTTTTTAAACAGTTCTTTAACGACTCAAAAGAGTATATAAGAACACGTTACGATTTGCTTAAGTTGGAATTACTTGAGAAAATGGCTAAAATATTTGCATTATTATTCACTGTAATAATATGTTTGGTATTGCTTTTAGGAGCCTTTGTGTACTTTTCGTTTGCTTTGGTATCTGCACTGACGCCATTGTTTAACTCTCCTGTACCCGCCTTTTTAATTGTCGGCGGTGTTTTTGTTTTAACTACTGTTATTTTTGTAGTTTTTAGAAAACAAATTTTTCTTAATCCTTTAATTAAACAGTTAAGTAAAATTTTATTTGGTAACGACTAAAACACAGCTATTATGGAAGGTAGAAAAGAGCTTTTTGAAATAAAAAATATTAAAGATATCAAAGAATATAAACAAACTCTGAAGCAAGAAATTTTATTGCAAGAAAAGGGTTTGTCTGATGATATTGACGAAATTAAAGTTAGATGGGAAATCTTCGGCCACAGAGAAGTTAATGATAAAGTCGTTAACGGCATAAACAAGGCGGCAGGTTTCATCTCTACAGGTGCTATAGTAGTATCTAAAGTTATAGATATTATTCATGAAGGCAAGAAAATTTATAATCTATTTAATCATAAATAATTTTTTTAAGAAATGAGAAAACATATTTTTAATGCGGGTCCCTGCATTCTTTCGGAATCTGCAAGAGAAAACACTGCTAAAGCAGTTTTAGAATTAGGTAATACCGGACAGTCTATTATGGAGGTTTCACACCGTTCGAAAGATTTTGAACCGATTTTGGAAGAAACTATTGCTAATTTCAAAGAAGTATTAAGCATTCCAGATGATTATTCAATACTTTTTTTAGGTGGAGGTGCAAGTTTACAATTTTGTATGATTCCTTACAACTTCTTGATTAATAAAGCTGCTTACCTTAATACAGGTACTTGGGCTACTAGAGCGGTAAAAGAAGCTCAATTATGGGGCGAAGATAAAGTTGATGTAGTAGGTTCTTCTAAAGACAAAAACTTCTCTTATATTCCTAAAGGATATGTTATTCCCAAAGACGCCGATTATTTCCATATTACTACTAATAACACTATTAAAGGTACTGAAATTAGAGAAGATTATGACTCTCCGGTTCCTTTGATTGCCGACATGTCTTCAGATATTTTAAGCCGTCCTGTTGATGTTTCAAAATATCACATGATTTACGGCGGAGCGCAGAAAAACCTCGGTCCTGCAGGCGTTACTTTTGTTATAATTAAAAATGCCCTACTTGAGAAAGTGGCTGACCGTCCGATTCCGACTATGCTTAAATATCAAACCCACATTGATGAAGGTACAATGTATAATACTCCTCCGGTTCTTCCTATTTTTGTTGTAGGTGAAACTCTTAAATGGGTTAAAGAACTAGGTGGTGTTAAGGTTATGGAAAAAAGAGCTATAGAAAAAGCCGACTTGATTTATAATTATATTGATAATAGTGAAATGTTTGTCGGAACTGTTGCTAAAGAAGATAGAAGTTTAATGAATATTTGTTTTGTTATGCAAGATAAATATAAAGAACTTGAACCGGAATTCTTAAAAGTTGCTTCTGCTAATAATATCTGCGGACTAAAAGGCCACAGATCTGTTGGCGGATTCCGCGCTTCTTGCTATAATGCTCTTGACATCGAAAGTGTTCAATTCTTAGTTAATTTAATGAAAGAATTTGAAGTAAAGAATAAATAGTTTTTGTTTTTATAAAAGTCTCACGTTATTTTATTCGTATAAAACCAATAGTGAGACTTTTTCTTTTACTAATAAATTTTTTTAAATGAAGTTAATCGATATAAAATTTATGTCGATTTATATTTTTTTATTTGAATTTTAATCCATCTTTTTATAATATTAATTAAATAAAAATAACAATGAAAAAAATTTTGGTTGCAACAGATAAACCTTTTGATAAAAAGGCTGTTGAAGAGATTAAATCAATTACCGAATCAGCAGGTTATAAATTTGCGCTTTTAGAAAAATATACTGAAAAAGCTCAATTGTTAGATGCAGTAAAAGATGCTAATGCAATAATTATCAGATCCGATATTATTGATCGTGAAGTAATTGAGGCTGCTAAAAATCTTGAAATAGTTGTCAGAGCCGGTGCTGGTTATGATAATATTGATCTTGCAGCTGCAACCGAGCATAATGTTGTTGCTATGAATACTCCGGGACAAAATTCAAACGCAGTTGCGGAATTGGTTCTCGGTATGATGGTTTATATGGCTCGCGGATGCTTCGATGGAAAAACAGGCTCTGAGTTATTAGGTAAAAAACTTGGAATACATGCTTATGGTAACGTTGGAAAAAATGTTGCACGTATTGCCAAGGGTTTTGGAATGGAAGTTTTTGCTTTCGACCCTTATGTAAATGATGCCGATATGGTTAATGACGGCGTTATTCCGGTTAAAACGGTAAAAGAATTATATTCGGAATGCAACTACGTTTCATTACATATTCCCGCTAACGATCAAACAAAAAAATCTATAGGTAAAGAGTTGTTAATGTCTATGCCTGCTAATGCAACATTAGTAAACACAGCTCGTAAAGAAGTTATTAATGAAGATGAACTTTTGGAAGTTTATGCAAATAGACCTGATTTTAAATATGTTTCGGATATTGAACCGGCATGCAAAGAGGAAATTGCGGCTAAATACGATGGTAGATATTTCTTTACTCCGAAAAAAATGGGTGCACAAACTAAAGAAGCTAATATTAATGCAGGTTTAGCAGCAGCACATCAGATAGTTGATTTCTTTAAAACCGGAAATAAAAAGTTTCAAGTTAATAAATAAAAATTCGAAATAAAGTATGGCAAAGATCAAACCTTTCCGTGGATTGCGTCCACCTAAAAATATTGCTGCGAAGTTGGCAGCCAAACCTTATGATGTTCTTAATTCCGAAGAAGCTCGCTTGGAAGCCGCCGATAATCCGTATTCACTACTCAGAATTACAAAAGCTGAGATTGATTTGGACCCGAGTATTGACGAACATTCTGAACCGGTTTACCAAAAATCGGTCGATAATTTTAAAATGTTCCAAGATAAAGGCTGGTTAGTTCAGGATGATACCGAAAAGTATTATATATATGCTCAGACTATGGACGGTAGAACTCAATACGGTTTAGTTGCTGCAGCTTATACGGGAGATTATTGGAATGATATTATCAAAAAACATGAACTTACACGTAAGGAAAAAGAAGATGATAGAATGATAAATGTGCTTCGTAATGACGCTAATATTGAACCTGTTTTCTTTACTTATCCGGCTAATGATAATATTGATGCAATTGTTGCAAGAGTTGTAAAATCTACTGATCCCGTATATGATTTTGTTGCCGATGACGGTTTCGGACATCATTTTTGGATTGTAGATAATCCAAAAGATATTGAAGCAATTACGGAAATATTTTCCAAAGAAATTCCTTATACCTATGTTGCGGATGGCCATCATAGAACGGCTGCCGCTGCACGTGTCGGGAGAGAAAAAGAAAAACAAAATCCGAATCATACCGGAAATGAAGAATATAATTATTTCCTAGCAGTTCATTTTCCTGATAATCAACTTAAAATTATTGATTACAACAGAGTTGTTACCGACTTAAACGGAAATACTAAGGAAAAGTTTATTGAAAAACTGCAAAAGAATTTTGTTGTAGAAGATAAAGGAACCGAAATTTATAAACCTGCTAAATTACATGAATTCAGTATGTATTTGGCTGGTCACTGGTATGCATTGATAGCAAAACCAGGTACTTTTGATGATAATGATCCTATAGGCGTGTTGGATGTAACTATTTTATCTAATCTTGTTCTTGATGAAATATTGGATATTAAAGAT
Source organism: Bacteroidales bacterium (assembly GCA_031276035.1). Taxonomy (NCBI): domain Bacteria; kingdom Pseudomonadati; phylum Bacteroidota; class Bacteroidia; order Bacteroidales; species Bacteroidales bacterium. The sequence goes on from JAISNV010000035.1 coordinate 51,233, forward strand.
TTACGTACAAGTAAACGTATCGACTTTGTAGGCGGAATCAGAGGATTAGGAGAGTTGAAAAAACGCGTTGACAGTGGTGAAATGGCCGCTGCTTTCGCATTATATCCGGTATCAATGAAGCAATTGTTTGATATTGCCGATACGGGAAATATCATGCCTCCGAAAACAACATGGTTCGAACCGAAATTGCGTAGTGGTTTGGTCATCCATAAACTTTCTTAATTATGATAAATTATCGAGATTTGGGATTAGTAAATTCCCGTGAAATTTTTAAAAAAGCAATGACAGGTAAATATGCTGTACCGGCTTTTAATTTTAATAATATGGAACAAATGCAGGCAATTATTTCTGCCTGTGTTGAAACCAAGTCGCCGGTTATATTGCAGGTTTCCAGCGGTGCACGTAAGTACGCAAATCAAACGATTTTGCGTTACATGGCTCAGGGCGCCGTAGAATATGCCAAGGAACTTGGTTGTGAAATTCCTATTGTTCTTCATCTTGATCATGGAGATACTTTTGAACTTTGCAAATCTTGTATTGATTACGGATTTTCTTCCGTGATGATAGATGGCTCGCATTTGCCTTATGATGAAAATGTTGAACTTACTAAGCGTGTTGTAGAATATGCTCATAAGTATGATGTTACTGTTGAAGGTGAACTCGGAGTTTTAGCCGGAATTGAGGATGATGTTGTTGCAGAACATAGTGCATATACAGATCCTAATGATGTTGAGGATTTTGTCGGAAAAACCGGTGTGGATTCTTTGGCGATAAGTATTGGTACTTCTCACGGTGCCAACAAATTCAGACCTGAGCAATGTACTCGTAATGCTGAAGGTATTTTAGTTCCGCCACCTTTGAGATTTGATATTTTGGAGGAAATAGAAAGACGTATCCCTGGCTTCCCGATAGTTTTACATGGCGCTTCATCAGTGCCGCAAGAAAAAGTTGCTTTAATCAACAAATACGGAGGTAATCTTAAAGATGCAATCGGTATTCCTGAAGATCAATTGCGTAAGGCTGCAAAATCTGCGGTTTGTAAAGTAAATATTGATTCCGACGGTAGATTGGCTATGACTGCTGCTGTGCGCGAAGTTTTTGCGCTAAAACCTGCGGAATTTGATCCCAGAAAATATCTAGGCCCCGCAAGAGATGCGTTAAAAGAACTTTATAAACATAAAGTTACAAATGTACTTGGTAGTAATAACAAAGTATAAATTATTTTATAAGGCTGTTTGTTTTTAAGAAACAGCCTTATTTTTTTAATATTTAATTAACATGAGAAACTATTTTTATCTTTTTTTATTAGCATTTATATTTGTAAGTTGTGATCAAAAAAATGATTATGACTTTGATCCGATGACAAATTTTCCTAATTATGATACTGTTGTACTTGATATGGATTTGTCTGACGCAGTTATTAACGGGATAGTTATTCCGTCAATTAATCAAGCTGAGTCGGGATTTTTTGAATATCATTTCAAATTTCCGCACAATAAGAACAAAAACTATTTTTATAAAATTTATTATCAAAACGAAAGCTATAAATTCGGTGCGGATGATTCGTTAAATTACGAAAATTTTTATGGTAGTTGGGAAGATACTTCCGTTGGTTTTTTACCGATAGATGATGATGTTGTTGACGGAAAAATAAGAATAATCGGTAATCCTCGTAATGAAAAAAAGTATTATGGTGCCGATATTTCAGTGAATAATTTTTCCGAAGAAAGTTTAAACGGCTATATTAATGCTATGAAAAATAATAAAGACTGGTATAACTCAATTGTTGAAAAGGCAAAGAAAAACAATAAAACAATTGAAGTACAACTTTATAATGATGCTCAATGGTTAATTAATGACGCACGTAGTAGGGGAGATTTTAATAATAGATGGAAGAGAAATCCAAGAACAGGAGTTTATTCTTTTTATCTTGTTATTTGCGATGAAGAAAATTTAAATAAAATACCTGATCATATAAAAAATATTGACTTGCAAAATAATGCAGGATATTTTGAAAATCCTATATATTGGTTTCAAAAGAATAGTAATAATTCGAATATTAATATAATAAGTAGTCAAAAGGTGTTGAAAACAAGAGCTGTTATTACACCTAAACAAGGTGTATTTATTGATAAGGTCAATGTAGCAAGTTTAGATTATAAAGTCGATACAAGTGATTGTCGTTGCGGTGATAGTGATGACTTGTATAACAAAGCTCTATTTCAGCAATTCTTTAGTGCTGTCAGTAAACAATACTCATTAAGAAATATTCCTTTAATTCAAGATGTAATAGGTGAAGAAAATTTATATACTAAGGAAGATTATTTAATTCAGAAACAAAATATTGATTCTACTAAATTGCTGTACAATTATCCTGTTACAAGTGATAATCCTTGTGCTACTGTAAAATTAGGCGAAGAAGGTGATTATGTTTCAATAATTAATCCTGGAAATGACGATTTAGATAATTTGCGTAAGGAATCTACCGGAATTAAAACCCGAGTAGGATTTACATATGGGAAATATAGAGGGAAAATAAAATTTCCCGAAATGCTTAATTATGATAATGTATGGAACGGTTTAACATATGCTTTTTGGCTTATTTACCAAGATAATCATTCTTGGAATCAAAGAAGAGGGTGTTATAATATGGGATATGTAGATAAAGGTGATGAAACTAATAATCCCGAAAGAAGTCTTTATAATAATTATTCTGAAATAGATATCGAAATTGTTAAAGCATCAAAATATTGGCCTAAAGGGTATTATAAAAATAAAGATAATTATGTTGAAGATGCAACACTAACTAATGAAGTTGCTTTTTGTTGTACAAATTGGGATTTAGCTTGTCCACAGCCGAAAAAGTTTTCATCAGGAATAACATCAATTCCTTATAAATCAAGTTCTTTTGATGCTTTAAGATGGTATGATACATATAAAGCGCTGACTATAAGAAATCCTATATCAAACAATATTTTTAAGGAAGATTACTATTATTATGAAATTGAATGGAAACCTACGGAAATAATTTGGCGCTTAGGCCCATCTCCGGATAACATGCAAGTTGTCGGATACATGAATGATAGATACACTTCAATACCAAATAATCAAATGCTGGCAATTATTACGCAAGAATATCACTATTCTGAATGGTGGCCTCCTGTAGTTTTTGAACAAGGTTTAATTCCTTATCATAAAACTGATATTGAAGGTAAAGTTTATGAAATAGTAATAGAGTAAGGTATTGATAAATTTGATTTGCAAAAATAGTAAGTAAAATTTTTTATTTAAAGATAAATGATTAAAACAGATATTTCAGTATTTGTAATTTATACCGGCGGTACAATCGGTATGATGAAGAACGAGCAAACAGGGGCTTTGGAGCCGTTTAATTTCGAACATTTATATAAACATATTCCGGTTTTGGAACGATATCCGTTTAATATAGATTTTCATTCTTTTGATCCTCTGATTGATAGCTCAGACATGAATCCGGATTTCTGGAAAGAACTTGCTGCAATTATTGAAGAAAAATATGAATTATATGACGGGTTTGTTGTGTTGCATGGAACGGATACAATGTCTTATACGGCTTCTGTATTAAGTTTTATGTTGGATAATTTAAATAAACCGGTTATACTTACGGGTTCGCAATTACCTTTAGGTATGTTGAGAACCGACGGAAGAGAAAATTTTATTACTGCGATAGAAATTGCCGCTGCTCAAAATGATAATACTCCGATTGTTCCGGAGGTATGTATTTATTTTGAAAATAAACTTTTCAGAGGAAATAGAACAACGAAGTTCAGTTCGGAAAATTTTAATGCTTTCTTTTCCGGCAATTATCCTAAATTAGCAGAAGTAGGAATTGATGTTAAATATAATTTTAATTACATCAGAAAACCTAATTTTAAGAAATTAAAAGTTTCTTATAATTTGGATAATAATATAGCTTTATTAAAACTTTTTCCTGGTATTTCAAGGCAAGCCGTTCATAGTATTCTTAATATTGAAGGATTGAAAGGTGTTGTTCTTGAAACTTTCGGTTCTGGAAATGCACCTTCGGTATCTTGGTTTATTAGTGAGTTGAAGGCGGCAATTGATAGAGGAGTAATTATTTATAATGTATCTCAATGCAAAGCCGGAAGTGTTGATTTAGCTAAATATAAGGCAGGATTACAATTAGACCAGATTGGAGTAATTAGCGGTTATGATATTACTACTGAATCTGCTATTACAAAAATGATGTATCTCTTCGGAAAAGAAACAAATTTAACAGAGATAAAAACATTGCTTGCAAAACCTTTACAAGGTGAAATTGGATAATACTATCTTATCCATTTTATACTTTTTATAAGTTTAGCAATTTATTTTATTCTTTTCCAAGCTTGTGTTTCATAGAAAGGTCCTAAATACCCTCTAAGATATAAAATATCTTTATTGTTTTTGTCAAGCCATACCTTTCCATTTGCTAAAATATTTTTTTGTGGAGCAAAACATGCTTTATCTCCGTAGTATTCATTTTTCTTAGGATTATATTTTAACCCGTTTAAAACAGTCATTCCTACAACCTTTTTTCCGTTTCGTTCTCCTAAACATCCGTCACATGTAATATCCGGTACTTCAGTGCCATCAGGCAAAAAAGCTCTTGTAATCACTCCGTAAAGCGAATCATTCCGTAGAGATAATTCAATCTCTCCTGTTTTTTTCCCTTTTCCGTCATAGGTTTCCCAATATCCAACAACATCTTGAGCATGTGACATACTAATAATTGAAAAAAATACAATTATTAATAAATTAATTCTAAATTTCATATAATAAAATTATTTGTTATTCTCGTGTTCAATCATCCATATAGCGTCTTCCCTCATTACTTCCTCTAAAGATTTATTAGCTGATTTTGCCTTTTTCTTCAAACTTTTTATCCAATCATTAGACATAAACATATTATTCATAATTTCGTTTATTCTGTCTTCCTGATTTTTTTCTTTTATTACTTTAACGCTTTTCGGTGAGTTTAAAACTTTTTCTATTTCTTTGCTTCTGTAATCAGGAATATCAGGAATATCTAATTGAGGAAAATATTTGTAAGGATTTTGTTTTACCATATAAAGAGCGTCCGTATATAATGTTTTTTCAAGTGTCTTGTTGTCTTTTACCGCCTTGATTTGAATACCTTCAAACCATTGAGGATTTGATTTAATGTTATTAATAATGTTATTGATTGTTTTCTCTATTTCTATACTGTCAATACAAAGGGAAATTAACGACCATTCTGAAAAGTATGAACTTAGAAAATATGTTTGATATGCTGAATACATTATCAGGATAAAATCAGAATTTATAAGTTCATCAACCATATTAACTTGGTTGATGTTGCTGTATTGATCATCATAATATATTGTGTTTGCATAATACCAATAAGGATATTCCGAAAAAATCTTATCTAAAGGTAAACTATAGGATAAATTCCAAAAGTGCGAATCACCCATAGTAATCATTTTTGGGTGTATGCTTGCAGAGTCTTCTATAATCTCAACATCAACATAATAATTATCTTTTTGTTTTATTGGCCTGTAAAGATTTAATATTAATTCCAGATCATTATCCGGATTTCTTACATTTGCTGTATAGGGTTTTTCTATTTTTAATTTCGGCATATTAATACCTGATAAAGACCTGAAAATATTAAATATAGAATCAGCGGCATAAACAGACATAATATTACTCCAATGAGTTCCTGTTTGAGGGAATGAATTAAAGATAGCAGTATCTTTCACATCATAAAACATTTTTGTTAGATTGATGTAATTTACACCATTTTCGTCAAATTTGTTGCAGTAATAATCTATAGGATTAAAATCAGAATCAATGTTTATATTTTTGTTAATGTATTCTTTGTAAATTTCTGTTTTACTAGGTATAAAGCAAACAAGTAAATGTGTATTGTACTCTTTTAAAATATTACTGAGTTGATATAAATAATGAGCTTGTCTGTCGAAATTCGCTGTAAGTTCTTTTGAATAGGGTGTTGCGTGAAGATGCCAGTTTGGAAAAAGCCAATTATCTTTACCGACTAAGACTTTGGTTGAAGGTGTTTTTTTATAAAAATCCCATGTGTATTGATTATACAATCTAATTAATGATTCTCTAAAACCAAAACTAGTTTCAAGTGTTTTTTCTACACTTTCTTGGAAACTAAAATCGTAATAGTTTTTAAAATTAAATTTTTCGATTTTGGGTATATTGATAACACCGCTTAATGGTCTTACATTGAAAATTTTAAATTCACGTTGTAATGATGACATAAACAAAAAACACATGGTTAATGTGAACATCAGTGTATACAGTATTGAATTTAATTTCTTCATTAAATTATCTTTTAAAATCTAAAATATATAAACGGACTAAATCCGGTTGCATTTAAACTTGCCACACAGAATATAAAAGCTATGATTGAAATAATCCAGAATAAAATATGACCTTTGGGTTTTAATTCTGTAAAATAAACTTTGTCTTGTAATTTTAGACCGAATTTTGTAAGCGTAATAAATGAAAAGAATGCGGCAATGATTATTGTTACATAATATTGCAAATCTTGTGAAATATTTATACGAACAAAGTCAAAAGCAAATAGTCTTTGCATGAATGTCCATGCCATCCCAATATCTTCAATTCTGAAAAATACTCTCGCTAAAACAATAATTATAAAAGTAACAATTACAGAAGGTATTCTTCCCAGTTTAGACATGAATTTTACTAGAAAAAGCCTGTCCATTACAATAAATACACCTTGTATTATTCCGTAAACTACAAAATTCCAAGACGCTCCGTGCCATAACCCCGATAGCAAAAATACAAACCATAAGTTGAAATATAATCTTCTTTTGGTTTTAACTCTACTTCCGCCCAATGGGAAATAAAGATAATTTTTCATGAAAATACTAAATGTCATGTGCCAACGGCGCCAGAATTCGGAGATACTGGTAGAAACATACGGGTTGTCGAAGTTTTCAGGGAATTTAAATCCCATCATTCTTCCTAACCCTATTGCCATATCGGAATATCCGGCAAAATCAAAGTAAAGTTGGAACGTATATGCAAATATTGTTATCCATGCCGTTGAAGAATCCATCATACTATAATCGGAAATCGCAAGAGCATTATCAACATAATAACCAATTACATCTGCAATCAAAACCTTTTTACTCAATCCTAATACAAAACGGTAGAAACCGTGTAATCTGTCGGTCATGTTTGAATATCGGCATCTGATCTGATCGGCAATGTCGCAATATCTAATTATAGGACCTGCTATTAACTGAGGGAACATGGTTATATACAATACGTAATCGGTCAATTTGTTCATCGGCTCGTTTACGTTTCTATATGTATCTAATGTGTATGTTATTGATTGAAATGTGAAAAAAGAAATGCCGATCGGCAGAGCAATTCTTACCCACGATATTTCCGGTTGATGAATGAATCCCAATATTGTGTTGAGATTCTCCATGAAGAAATTACCGTATTTGAAATATAGTAATAATGACAGATTTAATACTATAGAAAAACCGCAGAATATTTTTTTCTTTAATTTAGTTTGTGAATTATACATTGCCTTAACAATGAAGAAATTCGAAACTGTAGAAATAATTAATAAGAAAAAGAATTCCGGCGCGCCGTAAGCATAAAAAATTAATGAAAAGAACAGTAATGTGTAGTTTCTGTACTTTCTTGGAGTTAAAAAATACAGAAGTAAAAATATCGGTAAGAAATATAATAAGAATATATTACTGCTAAATACCATAAGATAAAAACTTACGGCTGCAAAAATACAAAACTAACGTCAATTAACCAATAATAAAAGAATAATAATTATTTTATTATTTCTGTGTTGTAATATTTGTTTTCTTTTATTGTTTAGTGTATTCAACTCCTTAATTTATGAACGCTAATCAGGAATTTAAATAATTAAAAACCATAAAAAACTTTATTGATAAATATTATATAATATGAATAATACGATGAATTCAGTATAAATAATATTCGATTCTACTTAATTTTTAAGAGTTTTATTACCATCTTCCGCCGGCACCGCCACCGCCGAAAGAACCGCCGCCGAAACCGCCAAAGCCTCCGCTGCTGCCTCCACCACCGAAACCGCCTCGTGATGAACCGCCGCTACTGTGACCGCCTCCAAAGAATATCCAAGGCAATCCGCCTGTGGTAACATGTCCGGAGCCGGAACCGCCGCCGCCTTTTCTTGAAACTATTATTATGATAATTATGAAAAAAATAACAGGTAATAAACCGAATATTATAGCCATAGGTGAAATTTCTTCCGCCGATTTAACATATTCCTGAGGAGAATATTTCTGAGAACTGAGATCCATCAGAATGTTTGTTCCATTTTCGATGCCTTTGTAGTAATCATTGTCCTTGAAATAAGGAATCATTTCATTCTCAATGATAATTTTTGATGCGGCATCAGTAACAATTTCTTCTAATCCATAACCTACTGCAATAAAAGTTTCCCCATAAGAATTACCAATCTTAGGTTTAACAACAACGATAATACCATTATCCTCACCTTTTTGTCCGACTCCCCATTTTTCGCCCAAAGAAAAAGCAAAGTCAGATATTTGATAATCGCCTAAATCAGGGATAGTCAATACAACAATTTGACAAGAAGATGAATTTGCAAATCCTACTAACTTATTTTCTAAAGCATTTTCTTCTTTACTTGAAAGAATATTTGCCATATCATTCACCAATTTAGGAGGAATGGGCCTGTTTGGAATATCATCGCTTGCAGCAAAACAAGAAAGTATTGATATTGATATTACTAAACTAATAAAAAGTTTTTTCATTTATTTAAAATTTTAACCTAAAGAAACGTCATCAGGTAATTCATTGACATCTTTAACCTTATAAGGGAAATTCTTTTTAAGCTCTAAGCCTGTTTTTCCAATAATATTGATTAATCCGTCGGCGTACTCGCCTTTTTTAAAATATTCGACAGCCAAATCTTTCAACTCATCCCAATAGCCGGTATCAATAACCGAATTGATACCGGAATCACCAAGGATTGCAAATTGTTTACTTTCAACAGCAAAATAAAATAATATACCATTACGGTCAACTGTTTTGTATATTTTCAATTTATCAAAGATATGTGTAGCTCGATCCATCACATTGTCATCGGGACAAATATTTTCTATATGAACTCTTATTTCTCCGGATGTGTCTAATTCGGCATTCAATACAGCCTGTTTTATGTCTTCTATATCTTCTTTACTGAAATTCTTCGGTAACTTCATCTTCAATTTTTTAAAATTCAACAACCGGAGCTACATTTGCACCTGCTTGCGCGGTGAAATAAGGTTTCTTTTCTAAACCCATATTTCTTGCAATGATATTTTTAGGAAAAGATCTGATTGCGGTGTTGTATTCTTGAGTTACTTCATTAAATTTCTTTCTTTCAACTGAAATTCTGTTTTCGGTACCTTCGAGTTCGGATTGAAGCATCAGAAAGTTTTGATTGGCTTTTAAATCGGGGTATCTTTCAATAACAACCATCAAACGTGATAAAGCATTTGATAATTCTCCTTGAGCAGCTTCAAAAGTCGATAGAGAGTTTTCATTCATGTTCGAAGGATCAATATGTACTGAACTTGCTTTTGAACGAGCTTCAATAACTTGTGTAAGAGTTTCTTGTTCATGATTAGCATAACCTTTTACGGTGCTGACAAGATTAGGAATAAGATCGGCACGACGTTGGTAAACATTTTCAACTTGTGCCCACTGTTTTTCAACGTTTTCTTCTGCGCGGACAAGACTATTACGAGCACTAACAGCCCACAAAATAATAATAAGTGCTATTGCTGCAATAATTATAACCACAGTCAATACAACGGTTGATGTTTTTGTTTTCATTATAAAAGAATTTTTATTAATTATTTTTATTTCAAATTACTGAATCAAACTTATACTGCGTTTTAAAAAGTTTGATAACCTTTTGCCTTTTAAAATATCTTGCTGAAGCATCGCCAAATCTATTAATTGTTCGGCTAACTGATTGTTTTCATCTTCATTATTGCTTTCGGCAAGTTTTGTTATTAGAGGATGATTAACATTAACTTTCAAATTGAATGAGTCCGGAAAGTCCATTCCGTAGTAACCGCCGCCGAATTTTGACATATCTTTCATTCTTCTCATAAATTCAGTACGTGTGATAACAATAGGCATATCATTCTCGCTCATATTTTCTGTTTCAACGGTAAATTGTGCTTTATCGACAATGTTCTCAAACAGATCTTTGATTTTTTTCTTCTCATCATCATTGAGTTTTGAAGGAGCTTCATCATTTTTATTAATTAATTTAGATGAAACATCAGAATCTACGCGAACAAATGATAAATCCTCGTTCTTGCTTTCTAAAGTATTTATAAAATACCCATCAATTAATTCATTTAAAATCAATACATCGTATCCTGTGTTTTTTGCAGCTTCTATAAAACTGTATTGATCTTCCTCGTTGGAGGTATAAATTGCAATAATTTTATTGTCTTTATCGGTTTGATTGGCTTTTATTTCATTTTTATATTCATCAATAGTGAAATATTGATTTTTGATGTTTTTCAGTAAAGCAAAATTCTTTGCTTTATCATAAAATTTTTCTTCCGAAATAATTCCGTATTCAATAAATACTTTAATATCATCCCATTTCTTTTCAAAATCCTCACGATTATTTTTAAATAATTCTTCTAATTTATCGGATACTTTTTTAAGAATATGGTTTGAAATTTTCTTAACATTCGAATCACTTTGAAGTGAACTTCGAGAAACATTGAGTGGGATATCCGGAGAGTCTAAAATTCCATGTAAAAGTGTAAGAAAATCAGGAACGATTCCTTCTACATTATCGGTTACAAAAACCTGATTAGAATATAACTGTATCTTTTCTTTCTGAATTTCCACATTTCTTTTTATTTTAGGAAAATATAAAATTCCGGTCAGATTGAATGGATAATCAACATTCAGGTGTACATAAAACAGAGGATCGTCATAGGTTGCAGGATATAATTCATGATAAAACTTTATGTAATCTTCATCTGTTAAATCATTCGGCTTCTGTTTCCAAAGAGGATTGGTATTGTTTATTACTCTCGGTATTTTAACTTCTTTGGTTTTTTGTTTGCCGTCTTTGTCGGTTTCGCCTTCAATAGGTTCATAAACGGTTTCCGTTCCGAAAATGATAGGAACTGGTAAAAATTTACAATATTTCTTTAGTAAAGAATAAATTTTATTTTCGTCTAAATATTCTTCGGCATCTTTACTTATATGAAGAATTACATCGGTTCCCCTGGTTTCTTTTTTTCCTTCCGAAATCGAATAATCGATACTACCATCGCATTCCCAATGAACAGCTTTAGTTTGGCCGCCTTGTTTGTAAGTTTTTGTCAGTATTTCTACTTTGTCGGAAACCATAAATGCCGAATAGAATCCCATTCCGAAATGACCGATTATAGCATTTACTTCACTTTCGGATTTGTTTTTAAACTTTGCAACAAAGTCTTCTGCGCCGGAAAAAGCTATTTCAGTGATGTACTTTATTACCTCATCATGTGTCATTCCGATACCGCTGTCTGATATTGTTAAAGTTTTTTTCTTTTTGTCGATTGTAATATTAATACTCAAATCACCCATTTCACCGGTAAATTTTCCCAGTCCCGAAAGCGTTTTTAATTTTTGAGTAGCATCAACGGCGTTAGAAACTAATTCTCTTAAAAATATTTCCTGATCAGTATATAAAAATTTCTTTATTATTGGAAATATGTTTTCTGTTTTAACATTAATTTTTCCTTTTTCCATAATTTCAATTTCAATTTAACAATTGTGAGGCATATCAAAATTTATGCCTTTGATTAAATTTCATAACTAGCCGTGTCAAAATGACATGAAGTATATGAAATATTAATGTCATTAATTAATAAAAGGTTTAAGCATTAAGCAATCCAAAGTAATGAAAAATGGTTTTAATATTAAAAAAGAATAAGTTTTTGTTTTGAACTAAAAAATCAGAAGATTAATTCTTAATTATTATTTATATTAATAAACCATTTTTATATTGAAGCTTATTCTTGTTATACACCGCGACCCTGAAATACTATCTTAACCGTAAAGATTAAGATTTTAAAATCCATGGCTAAAGACATATTTTCAATGTACAGTAAATCATAAGGTAAGCGTTCGATCATTTGATCAATATTTTCCGCATAACCGTATTTAACCTGCCCCCAGCTTGTTATTCCCGGTTTTATCTTTAGCAAAAGTCTGTAATACGGAGCTCTTTCGGTAATTTTATTAATGTAATATTCTCTTTCCGGCCTGGGGCCTACAATACTCATTTGCCCTATCAATACAGTATAAAATTGAGGCAATTCATCCAGTCTGTATTTTCTGATAAACTTACCGAAGGGAGTAATTCTGGTGTCGTCTTTAGACGAAAGTTGTGGCCCGGCATCTTCGGCATTAACATACATTGATCTGAATTTGTACATCATAAAAGGTTTGCCGCCTTTTCCTATTCTCTCTTGTCCGTAAAAAATAGGTCCGGGAGAAGAGCGCTTAACCCCAATAGCAGTAATTAAGTAAATAGGGGAGGCAATAATCAAAACTAAAGATGAAGCAACAATATCAAAACCTCTTTTGATAACCTTCTGCCATATTGGTAAGGGTTCGGGATTTATTTCTATTAATGGAACATTGAAAATTCCGGTTGTTCGCACCGCACCCATCAAAATATCTTGTAAGATAGGCTTTATTTTTAATATAACATCATGATTTTCAAGAATGTTTATAATAGATTCAACAACTTTAAATTCGGTTCGTTCAATTGCTATAATTACTTCTTCAACATCATATTTAGAGATAATTGTTGATAAATCGGAATAATTTCCTAAATGGGGAATAAACTTTTCTAATTTGTATTCGGGATATTCAACAGCATTTACGAAGCCTACAAAGAAATTGCCGGAATAATTCTGTTTTGCGGTTAATTCTTCGTAAATTTCTAAAGCATTTCCGTTGCTGCCGATTATTATAGTATTGAATCCGATTATCTTTTTATCAATTTTTCGAATTGAATTTGTTGTGATAATTAGTCTGAAAATAGATGTGATGATGAAATGAGTGGAGAATAAGAGTAAAAAATATTTGTAATATCCCTTATAAGATTCAACGTTATCATCTAAAATAATTGCAAAGAAAAGTATAATGCTGCCGATCAGACATATTAAGAATGTTCTACCCAGTTCTGTCAAACGAGATTTGTTAAACACTTTGCGATAAGTACCAACAAGAACATAAAGTATTAACCAACATAAAGGAATTAGTACCAATCCGAACCAAAAATTTTTATCTACAATAATAGATCTGTATAACAAATCCAAATCCCAGATTTCAAATGTTTTTCTGATGAAAAAAAATGCTACCCATGCAAGTACTGCCGCAATGTAGTCTGTTATTACACATTTAGCAGTTTGTAATTGTATATTTTTAGTCATTTATTAATAAACTAGTTTTATATTGTCAAAATAGAACTCTGTTTTTTCAATAGTGTCTTCATCGGCATTTCCGCCCGAAATATAAATATTGAAATAACTGGCATTGTAACATTCTAAAATCAGTTGAGTTAAGTTGACATATATCTTTCGCCAATTATCCCGCGAAACAATATAAATTGCCGGATATTTAATTATAGCACTTCCTTCATAAGTTGCTTTAATACCTACCTCAATTGTGCTGCCGACTTTATAATCCAATTCTAAATATATTGCGCTCCCGTTAGTTGGTAAATCGCTATATGATTTAGAAGTTTCAACTTCGAAATATGTATTTTCATTTTCAAGAACTATTTTCCCGGAGAATTTACCTTCGAATACTTCACCACCTGTTGCGATTTGCATATCAGCTTCGCTATTTTGATTAGCGATAAGCGATGAAGAATAATTTTCAAAATCTTCTATCCATTTGAAAGTCATATTATCAGGGCTGATGTAGTTGAAAGTAGGGGATTCAATCTTGGTAATTTCTCCACGAATAAGATTAACAGAGCCTAAATCATATTTATCATAGAAAGGATAATATACTCTGGAATCAATACTTCCGTTGTCCATAATACCGGCACGTAAAAAAATGTTTGTTGAGCCGCCTCTTAATATCGGAAATACAACAGGAAGTTCATAAATTCCCTGAATCTGATTATCAACATATACCCAAACATCTACAATAGCACTTGATGATGAACCTTGTATGTTAGGATATTTTGCATTGAAGTATGCCGTGTCGATTTGAATGTATGACGGGATTCCTTCCGGATTATTATATCCGCATGAAGTTAATAAACAAACAAATAATGTAAAGGCTAATATTATTGCTTTATTGTAAAATTTTCTCATAATTAATAAACGAACTTAAGTATAGATTATTTTAATTTATGACCTTTTTTAATGACTCGTTGACCATATCGTTGATTTTGTTGGAAATGGTTAAGGCATCTATTCCGTCTTGCATTGTAACAATAGGATCGGCATCATTTATGATTGCGTCATAAAAACTTTCTAATTCGGTTTTTATGGCGTTTATGTCTTTGATAGGAGGATTCTCGAAAACAAGTTGACGTACATTTTCTCCATCAGCATCTTCAACAATAAGGGCAAAAGGATCGGAATAATCGGGATTATCGGATACATTAATAATTTCCGAAGTTTTCTTTAAGAAATCAATAACAATATATGAATTATGCTGGAAGATTCTGAATTTTCTCATTTTCTTCATGGAGATTCTACTGGCAGTGAGGTTTGCCACAGAGCCGTTTTCAAATTCTATGCGAGTATTTGCTATATCGGCGGTTTTACTGATTACCGGAACACCGCTGGCCTGAATGTTCTTGATCGGCGATTTTACGATATGAAGCAAAATATCGATATCATGAATCATCAGGTCTAAGATAACAGGTACGTCGGTACCGCGCGGATTATAATCCGATAGCCTGTGTATTTCAATAAACATAGGATCTTTTATTCTATCTTTAACTGAAAGATAAGCAGGGTTAAATCTCTCAACATGCCCTACCTGTACTTTTACATTAACCTCAGAAGCAATTTTTGCCAACTCTATGGCTTCTTCTGTTGTGGCTACAATTGGTTTTTCCAGAAAGACATGTTTTCCCATTTTTAATGCCAGAGATGCACACTCAAAGTGTTTGATTGTCGGGGTAACAATATCCACAATGTCAACTTCGGAAATTAATTCTTCAAGATTATCGAAAGCGGTTATATTATATTCTTTCGCAACAATTTTTGCTACGTCTTTATTTATGTCGTAAAAACCAATTAAATTAAGTTCGGGAATTTCTTTAATACATTTTATATGAATTTTGCCGAGATGACCGGCTCCAAGAACACCAATTTTCAGCATAAAAAATTTTTTTTGCAAATGTAGTAAATTTATAGAAACTTAGTGTTACTTTCGCAGTTTCTTTTTATATTATGAATGATAATTTCAGACATCAAGGATTAAGACAAAAATTAGTTGATATAATTAGAGAAAAATCAGACAATAAGATAGATGAAAAAGTTTTGAATGCAATAAATCATGTCCCGCGACATGTGTTTATAGATTCAAGTTTTTTGGAATTTGCATATGAAGATAAGCCGTTCTCTATCGGTCATGATCAAACAATTTCTCAACCTTCAACTGTTGCTATTCAAACTCATTTGCTTGATATTGTTCCGGGGCAGAAAGTGCTTGAAATAGGTACTGGTTCGGGATATCAGGCGGCTGTTCTTAATGCCTTGGGTGCGAAAGTATTTACTATTGAACGTCAAAGGGAATTGTTCGATAAAACTCAACCTTTTCTTAAAAAATATTATCCTAAAATAAAATGTTTTTTAGCCGACGGTTATAAGGGTTTAACTTCTTATCAACCATTTGATAGAATAATTGTTACGGCTGCTGCTCCGTATGTTCCGGAAGAACTTAAGCAACAGCTTGTAGTTGGCGGAAAATTGATAATTCCGATTGATATTATAGATCAAAACAGAAATAAAATACAACTGATGAAATTATTTGTTAAAATTGCAGAGGATGAATTTGAAGTAAGCGAACACGGATATTTTAATTTTGTCCCGATGCTTTCCGATATAACAAAATTTAAATCGAAATAAAATCTTAAAAACCGATTATTTATATGAATTCTCAAATGTTGAAAAGTATGGCAATGCAGGTAAAAAGAGATTCCCTGCGGATGATACATACTGCTAAATCCGGCCATCCCGGCGGTTCATTGAGCTGTGCCGAATACCTTGTTTGTCTTTATTTCTTTGAAATGAATATTAATCCTGAAAAATTCACTTTGGAAGCTAATGGAGAAGACGTGTTTTATCTTTCAAACGGACATATTTGTCCGGCTTGGTACAGCACACTCGCTCGTAGAGGTTATTTTCCTATAGAAGAACTTTCAACTTTAAGGCAATTTGATTCGAGATTACAGGGGCATCCTTCAATGTCGCACAATCTTCCGGGAATACGCTCGGCTTCAGGTTCGCTCGGCCAAGGGTTGTCTGTGGCTATAGGTCATGCCTTGGCAAAAAAAGCTAACAACGATGATTCCTTGGTTTATGCTCTGCTTGGTGACGGAGAATTGCAAGAAGGTCAAGTCTGGGAAGCCGCTATGTATGCCGGTTCAAAACATATAAATAATATTATTGCCGCAGTCGATTATAATGGTCAACAAATTGACGGCAAAGTTGATGACGTTATTTCTTTAGGCGACTTAAAAGCCAAATGGGAGGCTTTCGGCTGGCATGTTATTAGTGTTAAACATGGAAATGATGTTGATGATATTTTAAAAGCATTACATGATGCTAAGAAAGATTTACATAAAACAAAACCTGTTATGCTGTTGTTACATACTGTAATGAGTTCTGGTGTTGACTTTATGGAGAATGATCATAAGTGGCACGGAGTTGCGCCTAATGATGAGCAACTTGCAAAAGCTTTGGAGAAATTAGATGCGGATTCGTTATCTGATTATTAAAAGCGGTTAACATTAAATTGCCGAGATAAACAAAATTTATAAATCAAATAAAAATAATCCGTATAATTTCATAGTGTCGTTTTTAGATGATATTTAAATTGCTCATTATACTTGGCTCATATTACTTTTAATCAAAAATAAACAAACAAAAAATTACGTATGAAAGAATATAAAATACTAGATAATAAAGATACTCGCTCCGGATTTGGTCAAGGTTTACATGAATTAGGAAGTCTAAACCCAAATGTTGTTGCCTTGTGCGCTGATCTAACCGGTTCTTTGAAAATGGATGCTTTTGCCAAAGATTTTCCTGAAAGGTTTTACCAAGTAGGAATTGCAGAGGCCAACATGATGGGAATTGCTGCCGGTTTGGCAACAGCGGGCAAAATACCTTTTACAGGAACATTTGCTAATTTCTCGACAGCAAGAGTTTATGATCAGGTCAGACAATCTATTGCTTACTCGAATAAGAATGTTAAAATATGTGCTTCACATGCGGGAATTACTCTTGGTGAAGATGGCGCAACTCATCAAACTTTAGAAGATATCGGGATGATGAAAATGTTGCCGGGAATGACTGTTATTGTTCCTTGCGATTACGAACAAACCCGACAGGCTACTATAGCTGTTGCGGAACATCAAGGGCCTGTTTATCTAAGATTCGGAAGACCAAAACAACCGGTTTTTACTGCCGCAAGAGAAGAATTTGTAATCGGTAAAGCTCAAATGATTAATCCCGGAACCGAGGTTTCGATTTTTGCGACGGGAATAATGGTGTGGGAAGCAATACTAGCATGTAATTTTTTGGAAGATAGAGGTATTAGCGCTGAAGTGATAAATATTCATACGATAAAACCTTTGGATAATCAAGCGATTATAAATTCTGTTAAGAAAACGGGTTGCGTTGTTACTGCAGAAGAACATCAATTGAACGGAGGACTCTGTGATTCTATTTCCCAATTACTTGCGCGAGAATATCCTGTTCCTGTTGAACCGGTAGCGGTTTTTGATGTATGGGGACAAAGCGGAACTCCGGAAAAACTTTTGAAGGAATATAGACTTGATGCTTCGGCAATTATAGAAGCAACAATGAGAGCTATTGAACGCAAATAGCCGAAATTCCTAAAGCTTAGCCAGCAAATAATTGAAAATTATATATAGATTCTGAAATTATATCTATCGAATTTATTTCGATTGAAAATTTTCAGAAACTAAAAATTACGATAAACTTTTAGTTTCTATTTCTTCTTACTAATTAGTAATAATCCTATAAACGTTATTGCGCCGTTTACTATTATCAATGCAAACCCGAATGGAAATATAGTGTTGAGGTAATAGCATAGTATAGGTGCGGCTATGGCTATAATTGGAACGTATTTGTCTTTTAGATTCAATTTTGTGAATAATCCTAAAGCAAATAATCCTAGTAGCGGACCGTAGGTGTATCCGGCAATCATAAATATTGTAGTAATTACGGAGTTGTCGTTGAGTTTATTGAAGGCCAGAATTAGAAAAATCATCAATATTGCGAAGGTGAAATGCACTTTTATACGAATACTTTTTTTCTTTTCTTCGGAAAGATCCTTGCGTTTTCCTTCAAAACCAAGAAAATCTATACAAAAACTTGTTGTTAAAGCGGTTAGTGCTCCGTCGCCGCTCGAATATGCTGCGGAGATCAATCCTATCATAAAAACGATTCCGGCTGCAGGACCAAGGTATTTCAACATAATAAGAGGAAATAATTTATCGGTTTGTGCCGGAATTGGAATTCCTTGTGCATCTGCAAAAATATAAAGAGCTATTCCTAAAACCAAAAACAAAAAATTAACGGGAATCAAACAAGAACTCATCATAAACATGTTCTTTTGTGCACTTTTTAAGTTTTTACAACTCAGATTTTTCTGCATCATATCCTGGTCTAATCCGGTCATAGTTACCGCAATAAAAGCTCCCCCGAAAAATTGTTTCAAATAATGAAGTCTGCTGTTCCAATCGGTTACAATCATTTTTGAGTAATCGTGTTGGAAGATTTTTGTAAACATCTCAGGCATGCTGATATTAAGTGTTTTTACTATCATAATGAAGCACACAATCAAGGATACAATCATAAAGGTTGTTTGCAGAGTATCTGTCCATATAATTGTTTTGATACCTCCTTTGAATGTGTACAGCATGATTAATCCTACAAATATTGTTGTTGTTACTGCAAATGGTATATTCCATGCATCAAATACGAATTTCTGTAAAACATAGGCAACAAGGAACAATCGGCCGGCAGCACCAAGTAATTTCGAAATAATGAAGAAAGTAGAACCTGTTCTATATGATATATTTCCGAATCTTTGTTGCAAATATGTATAAATTGTCGTAAGTTTTAACTTGTAATAAACAGGCAATAAAACTGTTGCAATTATTGCGTAGCCGAGTAAATATCCGAAAACAACCATCATATAGGAAAATCCCGAATGATAAACATCGCCCGGAATGGAGATGAATGTAACGCCAGATAGTGACGCACCTATCATTCCGTAAGCAACAATGGGCCATGAGGATTTCCTTTCTCCTATGAAGTAACTTTCATTCTTAGCTTTTCGCGAAGTAAAAAATGAAATAATAAAAATTATTAGCGTGTATGCGAGAAAACAAATTAAAATCAGTCCTGAACTCATTAAATTAGTTTTAGAGGGTTGATGCAAATTCGACAAGATTGTTACAACAAACATCTGCCGAAGAATTATTTTTACCGATAAAAACGGTTTTCATATTCAGATTTTTTCCGAAAAGAATGTCGCTGTCCGAATCCCCAATCATAACACTTCTCTCGAAATCGATTTCCGGGAAATCTTCTTTTGCCTGTAAGGCCATTCCGACATTAGGCTTTCGCCATAAATGATTTTCTGATTGCAAATGCGGACAAAAATAAACTTTGTCGATTTTTCCTCCATTTGCAGTAATTTCTTTAATCATGAAATTATTAACCTTCTCAACATCTTTGCAAGTCATAATTTTTTTTCCGACACCTTGCTGGTTTGTAACTACAAATATTCTTTCAAACTTTGACGAAAAAGTTTGAATTGCATTAATCACGCCGTCGAGGAAGATAAATTCTTCGGGTTTGGTAACGTAACCGTCAATAATTCTTTTATTTATTACTCCATCGCGATCCAGAAAAAGCGCTGAAGAATAGGGGGCGAGTATTTTATCCGCACGATAATAATCTTCGGGAATACCTATATCGATAAAATCTTTTTCGAAACTTAATCCGTAGATTTGACAAGTTTGTTTT
Source organism: Bacteroidales bacterium (assembly GCA_031276035.1). NCBI lineage: Bacteria > Pseudomonadati > Bacteroidota > Bacteroidia > Bacteroidales > Bacteroidales bacterium. The sequence continues at coordinate 71,623 of JAISNV010000035.1, forward strand.
TCCAAAAAATCTTTTTCAAAAGAAAATTTTTCAGGACAATCGTTTAAAAGATTTTTATTCAAAAGGTAAATTCCGGCATTAATCAATCCTTGTCCGGCTTTCTGGCCTTTTTCGAGGAAAGATTTAATCGTATTGTTTTCTGAAATTTCCACACAACCGTACCTGCCGACATCATCGACTTTTCTAAGAGCAATGGCAATATCAGTTTTCTTTTCGAAATAAAAATCAGATAATGACTGTAAATTTATATCGAAGAATGAATCGCCGTTAAGCACGAAAATATCATTTCCTTTAGACTTAGAAAGTGCATATTTAATAGCGCCGCCAGTTCCTAAAGGATTTTCCTCAATAGCGTACGAAATATTAATTTCCCTATATTCAATACGATTTTCAATTTCAATATGTTTACCGTATTTATTGCCGAAATATGAAATTATGCTTTCGTGAAGATATCCTACGGAAAGCACAACGTCGGTAATATCATTTTTCAATAAATGAATCAGAAGATATTCTAAGAAAGGTTTATCCTTGACAGGTGCCATCGGTTTTGGAATATCGCTTATAACGGTTTGAAGACGGGAACCGAAACCGCCTGCGAGAATTACAGCGCTATTTGTTTTCATTTCCGAATAGGGCAGTTTCGATGAGTTCGCACAAAATATGTCCCAAAGTAATATGAGCTTCTTGAATACGTGGAGTATCATTTGAAGGAACACGTAAAATGTATTTGCATAATTCTTTCATTTTGCCGCCGTTTTCACCTGTAAATCCAATGGTAATAATTTCGTTTTTATTGCAGTATTCCAGAGCGTTGATAAGGTTTTGTGAATTGCCTGAGGTTGAGATTGCAATAAATACATCACCATTTTTAGCTTTAGCTTTTACTGCCCGCGAGTAGATATCATTGTAGCAATAATCATTAGCGACAGCGGTAAGGTATGAAGTATTCACATGTAAAGCTTCAGCATCAAGCGGTTCTCTATCGAAATAAAATTTTCCGGATAATTCAGCTGCAATGTGTTGAGCATCAGCAGCAGAGCCGCCATTTCCGGCAATTAAAACTTTTCCGCCTAATTTATAAGTATCTACAATAACTTGAGCAATTTCTGCAATTTCATCAATAAATTTCGAATCATTGAGAATTTTATCCTTAACCTCAATAGATTGCTTTAATACTTCGACAACTCTATTTTTATTCATAATTAATCTTTGTGATTTAATCTTTTAGAAACATTGTAATCGTTTTGATTCGGCGAATTTCTTGTTATCAATTCTCCGGTAAAACCGACTGAAAATGATTGGAATCCGAGCACCATACATAGCAGTCCGACAAAGAACAATGGTCTGTCGGTCATACCGTAGCCTGCAAAGAAAAACCTCTGAATGACAAGCCAAATAAATATAACAAAACCGATAAAGAATATGAGAGCGCCGAGTGCACCGAAAAGATGCATCGGGTTTTTGCCGTATCTGTTGATAAATGTGATAGTCATTAAATCCAGAAATCCGTTTATAAACCGGCTCATTCCGAATTTGGTTTTGCCGTATTTTCTGGCACGATGTTGAACAACTTTTTCACCTATTCTATTGTAACCGGCTTTTTTGGCAATAAGCGGAACATATCTGTGCATTTCGCCGTAAACCTCGATGTTTTTAACAACTTCGTTTTTGTATGCCTTTAGTCCGCAGTTAAAATCATGTAAATTAATTTTAGAAACTTTACGTGTAACCCAATTGTAGAATTTTGATGAAATTCGTTTAATAAAAGGGTCGTATCTTTTTTTCTTCCATCCGGAAACAATATCGTAATCTTCATTGATTATCATGTTATAAAGTCCCGGAATTTCATCAGGACTATCTTGCATATCGGCATCCATAGTAATTACAACATCACCGGAGGCAATTCTAAAACCTTCGTTAAGAGCCGCAGATTTACCGTAATTTCTTTTAAACTTAATTCCGATAACATTTGCATGAAGCATACAGATTTCAGAGATTATTTTCCATGAAGAATCGTTGCTCCCGTCGTCTATGAATATAGCTTCCCATGAGAAACAATTTTCATTCATTACTTTACTTATCCATTTAAATAGTTCCGGAAGCGATTCTTCTTCATTTAGTAAGGGTATTACAAGAGATATTTGCATATTAGAACGGTCTTTCTTTTTTAGTAAATGCAGCTACAATAAGAGCAATGATAAGTGCACTTATTGCGACATTAAATATTGTTATAAATAAATATGGAATAGGAGCGTACATTTTTTCTGCCATGCTTAATATTGCATCATAAGATTCTGCGCCGAATTTGTCATAAAAATTTTCCATTATATCTGTGCTCTCCATTTGAGCAATCATCTCCTGTTTTCCGCCCAAAAAAGAAACATTAACCCAATCTCTCAATTTATCAATAAAAGCCGCAATGAAATATATAAAGAATCCGTGTGAGAAAGCCTGGTTAAAAGAAACGTATCCCTCAAGATGGTCGTTACTGTATCTTCTGATACCCTTAGCCATAGCTATAATGTATAAAGACGTGACTATAGCAAAATTAAGGAATCCCATTATTCCACCAGAGAAACTAATTCCGGCAACTTGTAAAATAATATGATAAACCAATAATATTAAACCGGCACTGGCACCGTATAACAATCTGTTTTTCCAAACATTCATTATTTTAAGCTTTAAAATTAAAAACGTACAAAGATAATGAAAAATTAACAACAAACAATTAACAGTTGTTGTCTCTGTTTTCAAAAGACATATTGTGTTCTTGGCAAATAATATATATCAGGATTTCGAATTTAAAAATTCAGGAATTATTTTATTGATTTTATCTTCTAATTATCTTAACGCCAATAATTATTTATTGGATAACTAATATTATAAAATTATAGTGGTGATGTTCTAATCGACACATTAATTGACAATTAGCCAATCAATTACATTAATAACTCACCTTTTCCTACTCTTACAATCATAGGTTCCTCTTCAGTACAATCAACAATTGTAGATGGTTCCAATCCGCCATAACCGCCATCAATTACAATATCTACAATATCTTCGTATTTTTCGTAAATCAATTCCGGATCTGTTAAGTACTCAACGATATCATCGTCTTCTCTTAAAGATGTGGTAACAATCGGATTTCCCAATTCCTTAACAATTTCTCTGATAATATTATTATCGGGAACTCTTATGCCTACAGTCTTCTTTTTGGATTTGAAAATTGCAGGAACACTATTATTGGCATTTAATATAAATGTGAACGGTCCGGGCAAATTAGCCTTCATTAGTTTAAAGATATGATTTGGGAAAGGGCAGGTAAAATCCGAAATATTACTCAAATCATAACAAATTAGAGAAAAATCTGCTTTTTCCAATGCAACTCCTTTAATTCTTGCAATCTTGTTAACCGCTTTGATATTGTTTATATCACAACCCATAGCATAAACGGTATCGGTAGGATATATAATAATACCACCGTTTTTGAGCGTATCGCAAATTATATTTATGTAACGTGAATTAGGATTTTCGGGATATAGTTTTACAAGCATATCACTGTGGTTTACAAAAAAAGGGTAAGCGCATTATATCGCACCGCTACGACCACCTACCCTTGCTTTCTTCCGAACCTGGGGGAGTTCAGTGGGAGCTGGTCGTATAAGACTTACCCAAGTGACTGAGCCGGGATTCGAACCCGGGACCCTATGCTTAAAAGGCATATGCTCTACCTGCTGAGCTACTCAGTCTGTAGCCGTAAAAGCGAGTGCAAAAGTACAATAATTTTTTAAATAACAAAGAAAAAATGAAAAAATAAATTAACAATTAACGATTAAAGTTTAATAATTAATAATGATTAGCTGATAATTATTGAATTAAGGAATCTTTGAATTATTAAAAATTTGTTGCCGAATTTTATAATATGGAGTTTGAAATATGATTTTCTGAATTAAAAAAAGAGGATTTGGAAACTAAAGAGCTACTTTTTGTATGTAAAAAACGGTTCTTCTGTTATTCTTGCTTATAGAATTGTTTCTTATAGTCTGATATCCGTATAAAAGATAATTGTTTTCATACCAGTGTTCTATCATGCTGTCATATTCATTTTCAACGATATCTTTATTGTATTTTTTTGTTGTATAAAATTTTTCAACAGGTTCGGAACGATATTGAAAGTTCATAAATTTGTATGTAATACAATCTTTAGCAAAGTATGCATTTAAAATTTCGTCTTCAATAATATTAACCATAACTTTCGAATGCGGAATAAATGTATGTTCAGTGTTTTCAACTTCCGTATTTCCTATCCATAATAACTTTCCGCTGCTTTCGAAAATATAATTCACCGCTTGTACGGTGGTAAAACCTATAAATTCTTGATAATACCGTGTGTAAGGCCGTCCGTAAAAATCATAATCGGTTTGCGGAGTTACTTTGTATTTCGGCGAATAAGCTTCTGTAGTAAAAATATATGATGTATTAATACTATCAATATCCAAATATTTCAGGGGTTGCTGCCAAGTATAATAGATGTCTTTAGCTAATTGTCTGTGTTGAAATAGATTAAATGAAGAAGAATTTATATCGATATTGAATATTCCGGATGATGAATATCCAAAACCGCTTGATGAAATTAAATTTTTTAAATTCCCCGAAAAATATGCTCCGACAATTGAGTTGATATTTCCATTGATATCTTTTAAGGGAGCAGCATACGTCAGCAAGGTGCTGTCGCCAAGAACTTTGTCGAATTTTAATCTTGAAATACCGTCGTTAAATTCAAATAAATTAAAAACATAGGATAAATCTGTTCTTTTAGTCATACTTATGTATATGTTATCCTCATCGGTATATCTGATAAGAGATAAAATATTGTATGTAGAATTTTCCGAAGAAGTATATATAAATGAATTTTGTTTGTTAGCGAAGTTCATTGAAAGCAAATGATATCTATCTTTTTTATCGATTAATGAAATTAGGACGATATTATTTGATGCTGTGATTACATTTATATTTACCGGTGAATCGTAGCTTGTTTCTAATGTCGAAATTTCACCGCTTTCCAAGTTAAATTTTACCAATAATATATCTGTTGCATTCTTTCGTGTCGAAGATGTTGACAAAGCAACGAAAACATTGCTTTTATGTCTTGTGTGGGCTCTTATATAATAATCCGACGGAAGAACGAAAGACGTTTCTTTAAAAGTTTCTAAGTTTACATCTAAAAGCTTTATAACAAAGGCTAAGGAATCTCCTGAAGATGCTGTGGATATAATATAACTTACGACTACACCGTATTCTCCGCAATTTATTGCTATACACGGACTTGGTTCGGTGCTGTTGTTTCCGATATTAATCTCAAATCTTAAAGGATTGCTTTCTTTTTCTCTTTGAGCGAAGAGAATAAGAGAGAACGAAAGCAAGATTATTAATAAAGGAATTTTCTTCATTTTACTTTATGATGATAAAGCTTGTTCTACGTTGATAAGCAAGGCATTGAATGCAGGAGCATAATATTCATATTTGTTTTTTACATAGAATTGAACTTCAAGACTTTTCAAAATCATAAAAACAATGTCTATAAAAGCCGTCGCATCAATATTTTCCGAAATATGCCCGTCGTTTTTACCGGTAATCACAAGAGTCATAAGCTGTTCTCTTTCCCATTTTTCGAGATTTGCTATTGCTTCTTGAACCAGTTTATTGTGGTCTCCGATATTGGATTGACTTAAAAAATCAATTCTCAGGGCTTGCCTGTAATTGTATGATTTATTTATAAATTCCATTTTAGCGTAAAGATATTGTGCAAATCTGACGGGCGCAGTATCTTCTTTGTTTGTTAAAATAGGTAGGAGCGTATCTTTCAACCTTTCAATCTCATCATCGACAATTGCAGAATATAATTCTTCTTTACTTGCGAAATGATAATAGATAGAGCCCTTTGCTTTATGGCAAGCTTTGGCAATATCGTCCATTGAAGTTTTCTCATAACCATAATGTTGAAAGAGAGCACTCGCAGCTTCTTTTATCTGATTTCTTGTAATATCTACTTTACTCATATTGTGGGTTGTTTTTAAACGTTAAATCGAACATGAATAATATCACCATCTTGTAGAATGTAATTTTTCCCTTCGACAAATAGTTTTCCTTTTTCTTTGCAAGCTTGTTCGCTTTTTAGAGTTATGAAATCGTCATAATGCATAACTTCTGCTCTGATAAAACCTCTTTCGAGATCGCTGTGGATAACACCTGCAGCCTGCGGCGCAGTCATCCCTTTTTTTATAGTCCATGCCCTCACTTCCTTCGGGCCGGCGGTGAAAAAAGATTGCAAGTTGAGCATTTTATATGCGGTACGAATCATTCTGTTAACACCGGGTTCTGTAAGTCCGGCATCTTCAAGAAACATTTGTCTGTCTTCATTATTATCGAAATCCGCAATCTCGGCTTCGAGTTTTCCCGCAACAATAATAACTTCAATATCTTTTCCTTCGAAAGATTTGATAACAGCTTCTGAATATTTATTTCCCGAAATTGCAGATTCGTCATCAACATTACAAACATAAAGAACCGGTTTCTCAGTTAAGAGGAGCATATCTTTTACGAATTTAGAATGTAAATCTTCGTCTATTTCGATGTCGCGGGCATTACCGAAATTGCTTAATGCGTCTTTGTATTTATTAAGGATTTCCACACCTTGTTTTGCATCCTTATCTCCGGCAGATTTAGCTGCTTTCTCAAGTCTTTGTATCTTTCTTTCAACAAGTTCAAGATCACGGATTTGAAGCTCAAAATCAACAAGCTCAATATCTCTGACAGGATCAATTGAGCCTTCAACATGTGAAAGATTGTCATCATCGAAGCAGCGGAGAACATGTATAAGCGCATCGGTTTGTTGGATATCTGCAAGGAATTTATTTCCGACGCCTTCGCCTTTGCTTGCGCCTTTAGCAAGTCCCGGAACATCAACAATTTCAACAACAGCCGGAATAATCTTAACAGAATGAATATATTGGTCTATTTCATAAAGTCGGGGATCCGGAACATCAATCATTCCGATATTAGATTTTGTAGCACTGAAAGCAAAGTTGGTAATTTCTCCTTTGTTCTTTGATATACAATTAAAAATAGTAGTCTTGCCTGTATTTGTAAGGCCAATTATACCGCATTTTAAACCCATAGATATATATTTTTTGCAAAGATAAAAAATTTGATGAGATAATGTAATGGGAAGCTGATTGTTTGTAAAATCCGAAATAAGAATAAATATTTTATAATTACAACTCTAAATAAATTTATTTTTCAATAAAAATATTCTTGTGAATGGAATTTGTAATTTAAATATTATTATTCAAAGTAGTTATTACATCAATCTTTTACCTGATTTCTACTCTTTTCAATTCAAGTAAATTAATAGGATTACTTCCCAGCCCTTCAACTTTTTTGTTTACAAAACGTAAAACTCTGTCGTAATAAAGTATAATTACAGGAGGTTCTTCCATTAATATTCTATCCATTTCCTGATATAAAATATTTCGTCGTTCAACATCAGATTCTTTTAAGGATTGTTCATATAGCATATCGAAATCGGGATTGCTGAAATGACAATAATTAGGGCCGTTTGGGGAGAAATTTTTACTGTAAAATACTGAAAGATAATTTTCAGCGTCGGGATAGTCGGCAACCCAGGAACCTCTGAAGCACTGCAATTTATTTGATGCCCGCATTTCCTTAATAACTGCCGGAGGATATATATCTATTTTTACGGGAATACCTATGATGTTAAATCTGTTTTGAATATAACCTACTAAGTCGGAGTATTCTATGGTGGTTGCAATACTTATCTCAAGGAATTTCCCATCATTATAAAACTTCGATTGCTTTAATAGTTCTATAGCTTTATTCGGATTATACTCATAAATGTTTTCGGTTAAATGACCGGGCAAACCATCCGGGATAAATCCGTAATAGCCGGGAGTTCCTATGTTTGCACGTAAATGCCTCAGCATTTTATCTTTGTCGAGAGCATAATTAACAGCTTTGCGCACAATAGGATCGGATAGGGGATTAGTACTGTCGGCTAAATTAAAACCAATGTATTCCGTGTTTAAATAAGGTTCCGAAAGCAAATAGTATTTTTCCGAATATTTAGGATTTAATTCTCCTTCGGATGTTAGAAATTCATTCATAAAAGCCGGGTCAATTCCCGACATATATTCGAAATTATCTTTTACGAATTCGAGAAAGACTGTCTGTTTGTCTTTTATGAATGAAATGGATATCGCATCCAAATACGGAAGTTGTTTATCTTCGTCAAATTCAAAATAGCTTTCATTTTTGACAAGGATAAGTTTTTCATCCTCTTTCCAATATTTAAATTTAAACGGGCCGGTTCCTATCGGATTATTCCGAAAATCTTTTCCATAATAGTCAATAATTTCCTTTGGAACAACAGAACAATATTTCATGCTCAAAATACCCAGGAAAGGTGAGAATGCTTGCGAAAGATTTATGATTAATATAGTATCGTTAGGTGCTGAAACATCTAAATTTCCGTTATCAAGCCTATTAACATTGCTTAAAACCCAAGCGCCCGGCGATGCCCATGCGGGGTCGATAATTCTATTGAAACTGTAAACAAAATCGGATGCAACCAATTTTCGAGTCGAATCATTTCCAAATAAATAATGTTTGTGAAAATAAATATCATCTCTTAAAATGAAAGTATAAGTTTTTCCATCCTCAGAAATATTCCAATCTTTTGCACAACAGGCTTTAACATTAAGCCTGTCATCAAGTTGTACTAATCCGTTAAATAATTGGTGACAAGCATTTATATTTGAAAGATTTCTTGTATATGCGGGATCAAGGGAAGTTATTGCATCAACTTCATTATATCTGAAAACAGTCTTGTCTTCAAAAGAAGAATTCTTGCAGCTACATGTAAGAACTACAGTGGCTGCAAGAATTAAAAGAGACTTGTTTAACTTAAAATTCATGTTGTGAATTATTACTTCATTATAGCAATATTCAAAATATCATTCATATTTTTAACGTAAATGAATTTTAATCCTTCGAGATAATCTTTTTTGATTTCTTCAATATCCCCTCTATTTTCTTCTGAAAGAATTATTGTCTTAATATGTGCCCTTTTGGCAGCTAGTATTTTTTCTTTAATGCCACCCACGGGAAGAACTGTTCCACGGAGAGTTATCTCACCTGTCATTGCAAGATCATTTCTAACTTTTTTTCCGGAAAGGATGGAATATAATGCGGTAAACATTGTAATACCGGCCGATGGACCGTCTTTAGGTGTTGCACCTTCCGGAACGTGCAAGTGTAAATTTTTGTTTTTGATTTCATTATAATCCAAGCCTAACTTTAATGCATTGGATTTGATATACTCAAAAGCAACCGATGCCGATTCTTTCATCACATCGCCTAGATTACCCGTTATGGATAATTTACCTTCGCCCGGATAAGCACTTGCTTCAATAAATAATATTTCACCGCCTACAGCTGTCCATGCTAATCCGGTAACTACTCCGGTAGTTGGTTCTGTCAACGCATCTTCGCGAGAAAATTTAGGATGACCTAATATCTCCGTAATATCTTTTTCACTTAATTTTTTCTTGAATTTATCGCCTGAAACAATTTGTTTAGCTCTGTGCCTGATTACCTTGGTTATTTGTTTCTCAAGTAAACGAACACCGGATTCACGCGTATAATTATTAATAATTATATCTATAACTTCGTTTGGAAATTCGATTTGAGTTTTCTTAACGCCGTGTTCTTCAAGTTGCTTTGGAATTAAGTGGCGTATAGCAATTTCCCTTTTCTCATCATGTAAATATCCGCTGATATCAATAATTTCCATTCTGTCTCGAAGAGCAGGATGTATTGTATTCAAAGTATTTGCTGTAGCTATAAACATTACTCTTGATAAATCGTATTCCATTTCTACGTAATTATCATAGAATGTACTGTTTTGTTCCGGATCCAATAATTCCAGCAATGCCGATGAAGGATCGCCGTTAACGCTCATTCCGCCTACTTTATCAATTTCGTCAAGAATGAAAACAGGATTAGAAGATTTTGCTTTTAAGATACTTTGAATAACTCGTCCGGGCATAGCGCCGATATATGTTTTTCTATGGCCTCTGATTTCGGCTTCATCACGCAAACCTCCCAAAGACATTCTGATGTATTTTCTCGAAATTGCGTCTGCAATTGATTTACCTAAAGAAGTTTTACCAACTCCCGGAGGACCAACTAAACACAAAATAGGAGAACGCATGTCATTCTTAAGTTGAAGTACGGCAAGATATTCTAAAATCCTGTCTTTAACAGTATCAAGCCCGTAATGATCTTTGTCGAGAACTTTTTTAGCTTTCTTTTGGTTGAAATCATCTTCGGTATATTCGTTCCAAGGCAAACCGATGATAGTGTCAAGATAATTTTTTTGAATAGAATATTCCATCGCCATCGGATTCATCCTCTGTAATTTCAATAATTCTTTTTCAAAAGTTTCCTTAACTTTATCATTCCATTTCTTTGTTTTGGCTTTTTCCTTCAGTTCGTCAATATCTTGAACATTAGAAGCTCCGCCAAGTTCTTCTTGAATAGTTTTAAGTTGTTGATTAAGAATAAATTCTCTTTGTTGTTTATCTATGTCAACCTTAACTTTATTTTCGATTTGATTTTTAACTTCCAGCATTCGAATTTCTTCGCTGAGATATTCGATTATTTTATGAGCCTGATCGGTAAGATCTTTTGTCTCAAGAAGTTGTTGTTTTTCAGATACACTTAAGTCTAAATAATTGGAAACATAATTTACAATAAAGTTGTTATTGCCAACATTATGTAAAGCCATTGAAACTTCGTTAGGTATATTTGGGGATTTTTCAATAACCTGAGTAGCAAGACTTTTTATCGTAGGCATAAGTGCCGTTAGCTTGTTTTCGTTATATTTTTTCTTGGAATTGAACGGTGATATTTTTGCAATGAAGTATGGTTCTAATTGCACTAAACTATCTAACTGAAACCTTCTTCTTCCCTGAATAATAGCGGTAATACTTCCGTCGGGCATGTTTAAAATTTTAATAATCTTAGCTACAGTACCTACTCTGTATAGGTCGATAAAAGCGGGAGAAACATCTTCGCTATTTATTTGAGCCACAACGCCGATGGTTTTATTTTTCGTTTTGTAAGCATCCTGAATAAGCTTTAAAGACTTTTCCCGTCCCACCGATATAGGTATTATTACATGTGGAAATAAAACTGTATTTCTTAAAGGTAAAATAGGAATCGTATCTTGATTAGAATCTACTTCATCAACATCTTCCATCATATCAAGTATATTAATAAAATCACTTGACTGATCTCCGGCAGGCGATGTAGAGATTATAACATTTTTGTCAATTTCATCAAATTTTTTCATATTTAATTGTTTTTAGATTTAATATCTGACATTTTGTCAAAATGAATTAAAATTAATTTGTTTTGCCTCTGTGACAAAAACCGTGCCATCGAAATTTAATGTAGAATGGATAAATTTTAGAGATAGCTAAATTTGGAAAATATGAAAAATTAAATTACACAATTTGTTTTTTGAGAGAGAAAAGGGGGAGGGGTGAGAAAATCCTGAATATATAATGTTATGGAGATTTTATATCGTGAAAACTTATAATATGTAATAGATAATAGAAATATGTTGACACTATAATTATGTAATTTCGGGGAATAAATAAAAAACGCAGTAAATCAGAAAAATTTACTGCGTTTTTGTCTGGAATTAATTATTAATTGTCAATTAATTAAGCATATAGTTCTTCAAAGATTGCTCTAAGTTCCGGACTTTCTCTTAATAGCTGCAATGTAATATCAGCATGTCCTTTTGTGTAGCCGTTTCCTACAATCATGGTAACATCGCTACCGACACCTTCTGCGCCGAGAGCAGCTTTTGTGAAACTTGTGGCCATTGAGAAGAAGTAAACAACACCGGTATCTTTTGTACATAAAATACTTGTCATTTCCGTATCAGTAATGTTTACATTATTAATTGTAACATCTGCCATTTCTCCTCCTGTGAATTTACTGAGTTGTTCCATTGTTTCAACTGGATTAGTAGCATCGCCGGCAAAAACGTAATCACAGAAACCGAGCTTTTTCAACCTTTCGGTTGATTTCGAACTATGAGTCATTCCTATTACTTTACCTGTAATGCCAACACGTTTTTTTGCTTCGTAGCAGCAGAGCATTCCGGATTTTCCGCCTGCGCCAATTATCAACACAATATCTCCGGGTTTGCAAAGTTTTGCAGTTTGAGCAGGAGCACCGGCAACATCGAGAGCAGAAAGAGCTAATTTTTCCGGCATATCATCGGGAATTTTAGCGTAGATACCGCTTTCGAAAAGAATAGCCTTGCCGTCAATATCAACTTGATCAACTTCGGGGCGGATTTCCTTAATTTTATCTATTCTTAGCGGAGTAAGAGAAAGAGAAACCAAAGTAGCTATTTTATCACCTACTTTAAGATCTATATTGCCGATTAAAGCGTCACCAATTTTCTCAACAGTTCCGAGAAGCATACCGCCTGAACCTGTCCATGGATTACGATGTTTGCCTTGTTTTGCAACAATATCGAACATTATTTCTTTAATCTTTTCCTTGTCACCTCCGGCTCTTTGTTTAATATCCGTAAAAGAAGCAGAGTCAATGTTTAAAGTTTTTACATCAATCAAAATCTCGTTATCCCAGATTTCATCCATGTTGTTGTCTATTTTATTTGCCGGTTGCGGCAAAACGCCTTTAGGCTCAATTACACGGTGGGTGCCGTATTTATTACCCTTTTTCTGCATAGAATTATAATTTTTATTGGTTAATATTTATTTGGTTTAAAGATTTGAAAAATAACATCTTTGTTGCAATGTTATTTTTTTATCTAATATTATTTACTTTTTAATTATTATTTTTTCCGATTGCTTCGTTGCAATTATATTAATTAAAATTCTTAACTATTTCAACGGCTTTAATCCCAATATCTCTCTTGCTTCGGCCGGAGTTGCAATTTCTCTTCCGAGCTCTTTAGCCATTCTAACTACTTTGGCAACTAATTCACCATTAGATTTTGCCAATACTCCTTTTGAAAGATAAACGTTGTCTTCGAAGCCTACTCGTACATGACCGCCGTCTATAATTGCAGCCATCGCTAACGGAAATTCATAGCGACCGATACCTGCAACTGTATATGTAGCATCGGCAGGAATGCTTCCGCGTAAGAATACGAAATCTCTCAATTCGCCGCTAATTCCACCGTTTACACCCATAACAAAGTCAAAATGCATAGGTTTATTAATGAAACCTTTTTTGTGAAGACGAAGTGCCATGTCAATCATACTCTTGTCAAAAACTTCCAGTTCCGGTTTAATTCCGCGTTCAATCATGCGTTGCCCGAAATATTTGATGGTATTTTCGGTGTTTTCGAAAATTTCATCTCCTCCGAAATTCAAAGTTCCGCAATCCAAAGTTGCCATTTCAGGATTCAATTCCGTAGGTTGAAGTCTTTCATCGTTGGTCATACCTACCGCACCGCCTGTAGAAGGTTGAAGTATAACATCCGGAATTTCTTTCCTTATAGCGTCTATTATTGCTTTAAATCTTTCCTTGTCTTGCGTAGGGGTTCCGTCATCATAACGAACATGAAGGTGTATAATACTTGCTCCGGCTTCATATGCGGATTTTGCTTCGCGTACCATTTCTTCTACGGTATAAGGTACGGCCGGATTATGTTCTTTCAGAACTTCTGCACCGCAAATAGCGGCTGTGATAATAAGTTTTGACATAATAAATTTATTTTTGATTTTTTCTTTGGCTATTTTTTGGAACAACACAAGTGCCGCTTGCTTTACAAACAACTATCGGTTCTTCAAGCACATCGGCAGCAGAATCTGAAATGTCGGGTCTGGGAACAATAACTTTTCTGGCTTCGAAAATCATTTTTCTGGATGAATTGCCGATATTGGTAATTTCTCCCACTGCTTCAATATAATCTCCTGCATAAACAGGAGCTAAAAATTCTACTTTGTCATAAGCGGCGAATAAACCTTCATCACCGTCGTTTATTATTAAAAGTTCGGTTGCAACATCACCGAACAATTGGAGCATCTTTGCGCCGTCAACTAAATTTCCTCCGTAATGAGCATCGTGTGAACTCATACGAACTCTTATCATTGCTTTATTTGTCATGGTTTTTTTTATTTAATTGTTTGTTTTTAGTTTTGAATTTCGATTTTTTAATTCTGAATTTTGGGCATCATTTCTAACGAAAAGAAATATCTCATGAGCAGAGAAATTCACTGATGTATATGATTTTTCGTTTTGTTCGAAATAATCTTACCACTTTCTAACCTCTATGTTACAATGTAATTCACAAAAATTCCTTGTGTTCTTACATTTTCGGGATCAATATCTCCTGTTTCGACGAGTTCTTCGACTTCTGCGATAACTACATCGGCAGCGGTAGCTATGATCGGATTGAAATTTTGTGTTGTTCCGCGATAGCATAAATTGCCGGACTTATCGCCTTTGCTTGCGAAAACAATAGCTAGGTCGGCTTTTAAAGGTTTTTCCAACAAAAATTCTTTACCGTCAACTTTTATGACTTCCTTACCTTCTGCAACAATAGTTCCTAATCCGGTAGGAGTTAATATTCCGCCAAGGCCAGCGCCTGCAGCACGAATACGTTCGATTAAGCTGCCTTGAGGACAGAGTTCGACTTCAATTTCCTTGTTGTTCATTTGATCTATTGTGTTCGGGTTTGTTCCGATATGAGAAGTAATAACTTTTTTTACTTGCTTATTTGTTATAAGAATACCAATACCTTTGTCTGGAAATGCAGTGTCGTTACCAATTACTGTAAGATTCTTAACACCCGATTTAGCAATTGCATCAATGATTTTATGTGCTGAACCACAGGCTAAAAACCCGCCGTACATTATAGTCATTCCGTCTTTAATCATTGAACTTGCTTGTTCCGGAGAAATAAATTTTGCCATAACAATATTTTTTCAGATTAATATTAATCGGCAAAGTTAAAACATTATTTGGGAAAAGACAAATTTTTTTAATCAAGGAAATCTGACATAACATATTTATTTATTCAAATAAATATGTTAATTATGAAAATTTTGTAATTCTGTCTACAGAAATATCCTAATTGGAAGATATATTATGTTTGTATCGATATTAGTCTGAGAATGACACTATTATTCGCGTCTTTTTCATTTTTAAGTTACAACAACTTCTTCAAAACTTGCATCCATCTATTCGGAACCTTATCTTTACACGCTTCGAGATAGTCGTTGTAAGAACAAGAAACTAAATAACTTGTGGCATATTTCTCTTTTAAATCATCCGGACATTCAACTTCCATCCACCAACGATTTGTAAGATTACTTTTGTGAAAAACTAATCCGTTTTCGGAAATATTGGAATGTACATGATACTTTACAAAATTATCAGAATTTTTTATCGGATTTTCTTCAAGGCGATTAGTAAAGCCTTCTATCACATACCAGATCGCTTGTGCAATTAACTCTGCCGTTTGAAAGTTAATATCCATCAATGAATTGTATTCAAAAAATCCTATGCTCGAAACTTTTTCACTGTTGCCGGCATAGTTTGCTAAAGTGCAAAACTCATCACCGCTAAATCCATTCGGACCGTTTAATAAATTTCCCGGAGCATCGGAACGTTTGATACATGAAATATCAAAGCTAACAATATCGGAATTTCTAATTGCAGGTTCAATATCAACCAAATTACTTCTCGCAACTCCGAGCCGGTACATATCAAAGTATAAAGCATCCATAGATTTAACAATGTTATAATCATTGTAATACGATTGATATCCGATGTTTGTATAATTAAAAAGATAATTCGGTTTGTGCATTATTATTTTCCCAATATAAGAATCCGAAGTGTGTTCTTCCTCATTTTCTCCTATATCAAAACGAGAATCAATACAAGTAATATTTACAAGCTGGTTAAGCTTTTCGTATGCCAAGTAATTACCATAAACCAAGTCATTGCTTCCTCCAAGAATAATAACCAGAATCTTATTCGAAACAAAATATCTGACAATTTCTTGTAAAACAAAATAGGTGTCAGTAAGATTTTTCCCCGGTTTTATATTTCCTATATCGACAATTTTAATTTCTTGATGGTGATTGTATAAGAAATACAATTGTTCACGAATAATATCCGGTGAAATCGACGAACCTTGATTGTTCTTGCTTCCTCTTTCTTCGGGAACACCTACAATAGCAATTTCGGCACCTATCAAATCGGGAAAAGATTTCTTCTTGGAGTAAATATTTACATTATATCCTAATTGATTTTTACTGAATGAAAAATTTGTATCATCAACAGGATTTAAGTAAGATTGGTAATCGTGTATCATTTTTTTGCTTTTTTATCTTTTGCTTTCTGAATGATTATCAGACAATCGGAATAAGAAATATCTTCCGGTTTATAAGTTTTCGGTATTTTATAATTTTTCTTTTCAAAAGAAATATACGGCCCGAAACGCCCGTTAAGTACCATTATGTCAGGATTTTCAGTAAAAGTCTTGATAAGTTTCTTACTGTCTTCATCTCTTTTTTCAGTAATTATTTCGATGGCTCTTTCTTCGGAAATTTCCAGAGGTTCGTCGGTAGAAGGAATTGAATAAAACTTGTTGTCGTGACGAATATAAGGCCCGAAGCGACCGATTCCGATTATCATTTCATTATTTTCAAAATTTCCGACATTTTTCGGAAATTTGAAAAGTTCCATTACGTCATCAAAAGTAACGTTTTCCAGAGTTTGACCTTTTTTAAGTCCGGTAAATCTTGGTTTTTCCTCATCTTCAGATTCTCCGATTTGTGCCATTAAACCGTATCTTCCTAATTTTACGTAAACATTTTTACCTGATTCAGGATCAACTCCAAGAAGTCTTTCTCCGCGAATTTTTTCAGTATTATGTTCGGCTTTCTCAACTTCCGTATGAAACGGGCCGTAGAAATCCGTTAACATACTTTGCCATTTTAACTTTCCATGAGCTATTTCATCGAATTGTTTTTCAATGCTTGCGGTAAAATTATAATCTAAAATATCATTAAAATTATTAACCAGGAATTTATTGACAATTGTACCTATATCAGTGGGAGCAAGTTTGCCGTTTACAACGCCTTCTTTTTCAGTGCCGATTGATTCGGTAATTTCATTATCCTTAAATTTAATGATATCAAATTTTCTGGTGGTTCCGGCACTTTTCAATTTTTCTACGTAACCCCGATTTTGAATAGTTGTGATAGTAGGAGCGTAAGTCGAAGGCCTTCCTATACCCAACTCTTCCAACTTTTTAACCAAACTGGCTTCAGAATATCTGAAAGGCGGATTTGTAGTTTTTTCGGTTGCTTCCAACAACTGCATGTCCATTTTTTCTCCTTCGGAAATTTGAGCTTTAATAGAAGAAACTTTTTCTGAAGTGTCATCATCAATAGATTCGTCGTAAACCTTTAAAAATCCGTCGAATTTTATAACTTCGCCTGTAGCAATAAAATATTTATCGGTTTTATTTGAATTAATATGAATAGTTGTATGTTCAATTAGAGCATCAGCCATTTGAGAGGCTATAGTTCTTTTCCAAATCAAAGAATACAATTTTTGTTGAGCTATGTCGCCGTCAACCGCATGGCGATTTATATATGTAGGACGAATTGCTTCGTGTGCTTCTTGCGCACCTTTGGTTTTTGTTGTGTAATTACGAGTTTTGGAATATTTTTTTCCGTATTTGCTTTCGATTTCTTCCTTAGCTTTTCCTAATGCGAGTGTAGAAAGATTTACGGAGTCGGTTCTCATATAAGTAATCTTTCCTGATTCATATAATTGCTGAGCAACCGTCATGGTTTTCGTAACGGAGAAACCTAATTTTCTCGATGCTTCCTGTTGTAAAGTAGAAGTTGTAAAAGGAGGCGGAGGAGTTCTGTGGGTAGGTTTTGTTTCAATTGATGAAACCGTGAAATTTCCGTCTTTGATTATATTAATAAAATCAATAACTTCTTCTTTTGTTTTCAATCTTTCGGAAAGTTCGGCTTTAATAATCTGTGATGTTTTTCCTCCTTCAGGAATAAAAACGGCAACAACACGATAGTAAACTTCCGGAATAAAATCTTTGATAGCTTGTTCTTTTTCAACAATTAATCGTACCGCAACAGATTGTACTCTACCTGCAGAGAGAGCGGGCTTAACCTTTTTCCACAAAATAGGAGAAAGTTCAAATCCGACCAATCTGTCTAAAACTCTTCTTGCTTGCTGAGCATTTACAAGGTCAATATCAATCTTACGCGGGTTTTTTATTGCGTTGAGAATTGCTGTTTGAGTTATTTCATTAAAAACAATTCTTTTGGTTTTATCTTCGGGAAGATGCAAGGCTTCTGCAAGATGCCACGAAATAGCTTCTCCTTCACGGTCTTCATCGGATGCAAGCCAAATAATATCAGCTTTTTTAGATAATTTGCTTAATTCCTCAACAACTTTCTTTTTATCCTTGCTGATTTCGTAAACAGGAATAAAACCTGCTTCGATGTTAATTCCTAAATCTTTCTTTTCCAGATCTCTAACATGTCCGAAACTTGATTTCACAACATAATCCTTACCTAAAAAGCCTTCAATTGTCTTCGCTTTAGCCGGAGACTCAACAATTACTAAATTCTTTGCCATGTTTTATTTTTTAATATTTAAAAAACGCCGCAAAGTAAAACAAAATTTTCCAAATTTAGTTACTTTTGCCAAAAATTTTATAATGAGTAGAAAATTATATATCGAAACTTATGGTTGTCAAATGAATTTTTCGGACAGCGAAATTGTGGGTTCGATATTAAGCGAGAATAATTGTGTACTTGAAGATGATGTTAATTCTGCGGATATTATCCTTATAAATACTTGTTCGATACGTGAAAATGCCGAAAAAAGAGTTTTTAACAGATTACGAAACTTAAGATATCTTAAGAAAAGTAATCCGCTCTTAATAATAGGTGTAATCGGTTGTATGGCTGAAAGATTGAAAGAAGATCTCCTGAAGAAAGAACCTGCTGTCGATTTAATTGTTGGTCCGGATGCTTACAGGGATTTGCCGAAATTACTCAAAGAAGTCGATCTCGGCGATAAAGCCGTGCAAACTCTTTTGTCGGAAGATGAAACTTATGATGATATTTTGCCTGTCAGGATCGACAGTAACGGTGTAAGTGCGTTTATTTCAATTATGCGCGGTTGTCAGAATTTTTGTGCTTATTGCGTTGTGCCCTACACGCGAGGTAAAGAACGCAGTAGAAATCCGCAAACAATTATAAACGAAGCCAAAACGTTAGTAGAGAATGGTTTTAGAGAAGTAACATTATTAGGGCAAAATGTTAATTCATATCTTTGGGAAGAAACCGGCGAAACAGTTAATTTCAGTAAATTAATGGCTATGGTTGCCGAAATAAATCCTTTGTTGCGTGTTCGTTTTGCAACTTCACATCCTAAAGACCTTTCCGACGAACTTATCGCTACAATTAAAAAGTATCCGAATATATGCAAATCAATACATCTGCCGCTGCAGTCTGGAAGCAATAATGTGTTGAAAAAGATGAACAGGAAATACACTCGCGAGTGGTATTTAGGAAGAGTTAATGCTATAAAGACTGCTATTCCGGATTGCGGAATAAGCACCGATATTATTACCGGATTTTGCGGAGAAACGGAGGAGGATCATAAAGATACGCTTTCCTTAATGAGAGAAGTGGGATATGATTCCGCGTTTATGTTTAAATATTCCGAAAGGCCGGGCACAACTGCGGCCAAATGTTACGAAAATGATATTCCTGAGGAAGTGAAAAGCCGGAGACTTGAAGAAATTATTGCACTACAAAGTGAATTATCTCTTGCGAGTAATAAAAAAGATATTGGTAAAACATTCGAGATATTAGTTGAAGGACAATCCAAGCGTTCGAAGAAACAATTATTCGGCAGAAACTCGCAAAACAAAGTAATAATATTCACATCAACCGATGAAAAAATAGGTGATTATGTAATTGTGAAAGTTACTGATTGTACTGCTGCAACGCTTTTTGGAGAGGTTGTAAAGTAAATATTTGGTGAAAATACATGTTAATATTGCTGTTATCTCATGGTAGTGAGAATCTTATTATGAGTTGTAATTTTGATGTATATTTATTATTCTTTCAAATGGAATATTTTTTTGTACATAATTACAAAATTCACAAAATTAACATACTATTTTAACAACTTTACCGGCTTAATCGTCGGATTTTCAATAATAAGTTTTATTAGAATATTAATATTTTTGTGTTGAAAATTTATCTTGCCGCTACAAAATAATATTCCTTGTTGGTGTTAAAATAATTTTCAAACTCAGCAGCGTTCATTGCAGGTTTGTTTTTAATGAAATCATTAAGGGTGAATATTTTCAGAGATATTTCATTGGAGATGAAATTATATAAATCAATAGGATTTGTTCCGTAATAATCGCTGGCGCCTTTTCCGCATTCAAACAAAATGATAGGCTTATTGTTTTTAAGTAGTTTCATACCGCCTTTCATAACACCGAATTCACCGCCTTCAACATCAATCTTAATAAAATCTATTTTATCTTCAGGATTAATTATATCGTCTAATTTCTTTTTTTCTACAATAATTTCCTCTATGTCCGGATTTTCAATATCATAACGCCTTTGCTTAATACCGCTGTAAGCCGGAGCATTTTTTACAAACTGAAATGTTGTTGTGCCGTTTTCGTCTGATAGAGCATAAGGATAGATAGTTGCTTTTCCTTTATACTTATTTTCCAAATTCAAATAAAGATTTGGTATAGGTTCGAAGCCATAATGTTTACCTTCAGGCGAATACTTCATCATTATATTTAATATTTCACCTTTATGACATCCGATATCAATACAATTATAATGATTTTTAATCTCTCTTTTCATTATCTTTCTCGTAAGTCTGTCGTATTTGAGATTTTTAGTTAAATCTAAATGAAAAGTGATTAGTATTTCTCTTAGTATGTCTTTAATATTCATGGTTTAATATTTAAATATGGAAATTATTATATCAATTTTATTATTTATATCATATTGTGCGAATATATTGCACTTTATTAATATTTTATAATTAACGTTAATCCTTATTCTTCATAATATCAATAATCGTTTTATCGGTTTCATCCATACCTTTTGAAGCGATAATTCCGATATTTCTGATTGTTTTCTCTATGTCTTCTTCAATGATTCCGTCATTTGAAGTTATTATCCCATTCATAGATAACAGCGCGGCTTGCACTGCTGCAGATACTCCGGAATAAACTTTGAGAGCACAACCTTTTTTTGCACCATCACACATCATACCGGTTAAATTTGATGCCATAGTTTTTATGGTATTCAAAATTTTATCATAATCGCCGCCCATAAGATAAGTTATTGCACAGGAAGCACCTGTTCCGGCTATCAAAATACCACATAAGGCAGACAGATGCCCGACAAAATGATGAATATGACGGGCCACAAGATTACTTAGTGCTAAAGCTCTTGCCAGTTGTTCTTGAGAAGAACCGAATTTATCGGCAGCTGCAAGTACAGGCAAATAAACAGTAATTCCCTGATTACCGCTTCCCGAGTTTGTCATAACAGGTTTAGGGCAACCGTCCATTCTGGCATCCGAAGCAGCAGTAGCCATAATTACAGCTTGATTCAACAATGAATCATCAACCAAACCCTCATCAATATTCTTCTTTAAAGTCTTTCCTATCTGCAGGCCGTATTCGCTTTTTAATCCTTCAGTAGATATTGCCCTGTTCATCTCGGCACCGGAAAGAACAAAATCAATCTCATCAACATCAACATCGTTAATAAATTGCCAGATACGTTCAACAGACAACTCATCATGAATTTTATTAGCCGACTCGGATTTTACTGTCGGTTTTGAATGAATTATTTCATCATTTTTAATAATTCTCACAATATTTGTGTGTGTGCCCATAATCTCCACAATAACAATATCGTCCATTAAAGTACAAGATGCTTTGGCATACAAAATATCAGGTGCATCGGGATTAAGTGTGATGTGAACTTTATTGTTTGCGAGCATTTTCTTTGCCTGTTCAAGATTGCCGTTCTTGTTGACATCCTTTAAGACTTCGAGCCCGTATTCCGTTTTACCGCAAATAGCGCCCAAAGCTGCAGCTATAGGCAAACCTGTCATTCCTGTTCCGGGAATACCGACTCCCATTCCGTTTTTGAGAATATTGCCACTAACTTCAACGGTAATATTGCTGGGTATGCCTTCAAGTATTTCGGTGCATTTGGCACAAGCGTAAGCACAAGCGATAGGTTCTGTGCAACCTAATGCCGGAACTACTTCCTGTCTTAATATTTGAATTAATTGAGAATCCGTAATCATAGATATGTGCTGAAAAATTTTGTTTTATTTTTTCAAAGATTCTTTATATGCATTCCAGTCGAAATTTTTTAAGCGGGAAACACCGGAATCAAAGGCGGCTTTTGCAACTGCAAATGCAACGTATTCTTTTAATCTCGGATCGAATGGAGTAGGGATAATATAGTTTTTACCGAAAGATAATTCTTTTTTGTTATAAACATCGAGCACTGATTGCGGCACCGGTTGTTTTGCCAATTCTGCCAAAGCTTTGCATGCCGCAAGTTTCATATCTTCATTGATGGTTTTTGCTCTTACATCCAGAGCACCTCTGAAAATAAACGGAAATCCTAAAACATTATTTACTTGATTCGGATAATCCGATCTACCTGTAGCCATAATAATATCTTGACGAATTTTAAAAGCCTGTTCAGGAAGAATTTCGGGAACCGGATTTGCCAAAGCAAAAATTATAGGTTTCTCGTTCATGCTTTGTAAATATTCGGGTTTCAAAGCACCTTCAACGGAAAGTCCGAGAAACATATCGGCACCTTTCATTGCTTCTTCAAGAGTATTAATATCTTTTTCGGTAATAAATTGTTGCTTGTATTTATTTAGATCGGTACGTTTGCTATTAATAACGCCCTTGCTGTCGAGCATGATAATATTTTCCGGTTTAACTCCGAGACTGATATAAATTTTTGAACAAGCGAAAGCCGATGCGCCGGCACCGTTTACAACAACTTTTATTTCCGAAGCTTTTTTACCGGTTATTTCAAGAGCATTTATCAAACCGGCACCTGTAATTATTGCCGTTCCGTGCTGGTCGTCGTGCATAATGGGAATATCAAGTTCCTCTTTTAATTTTTCTTCGATTTCAAAACATTCCGGAGCCTTAATATCTTCCAAATTAATACCGCCGAAAGTCGGAGCTATTGCTTTTACAACTTCAATAATTTTCGCCGGATCTTTCTCATCAATTTCAATATCAAAAACATCAATATCGGCGAAAACTTTGAAAAGTAAACCTTTTCCTTCCATTACCGGTTTTCCGGCTAATGCACCTATATCGCCAAGTCCGAGAACTGCGGTTCCGTTGGAAATAACAGCTACAAGATTTCCTTTCCCGGTGTATTTGTATGCATCGTCAGGATTTTTTTCAATTTCTAAACACGGGGCAGCAACACCCGGCGAATAGGCTAAGGTTAAGTCTAATTGAGTTTTACTCGGTTTTGTTGGGATAACTTCCAATTTCCCCGGTTTGCCATGGGAGTGATATTCAAGTGCTAATTTATTTATGTCTGCCATGTCTTACTTTTTTATTATTAATTGATAAACAATTTATTGTGTTTTTAATTTTTATGTTTGATGATCAGAAAATCATTGATCTTCATCAGAAGTATATTTTCATTTCGTTCTGAATTTTTTTAGCTTCGATATTTGCAACTTCGTCGAAGTCATCTCCTTTTGAAGCGAAAATAATTCCTCTCGAAGAATTTACTAAAAGTCCGGTTTCTTTAGTTAGACCGTAATTACAAACTTCTTGTAAACTTCCGCCTTGAGCGCCGACTCCGGGAACCAAAAGAAAATGATCAGGAGCAATTTTTCTAATGTCTGTTAGCATTTCCGCTTTGGTTGCCCCAACAACAAACATCATATTTTCAGGATTTCCGCCCCATTGCTCCGAAGTTTTTATCACTGTTTCAAACAGATATTCATTTCTTTCGTTTTTATTGAATTGAAAATCGTATGCTCCTTCATTTGAAGTGAGTGCAAGCAGGATTACCCATTTACCGTTGAAAGAAAGAAATGGAGATACGGAATCTTTGCCCATATATGGAGCAACAGTAACGGCATCAAAGTCCATTGTTTCGAAAAATGCTTTTGCGTATTGTTTAGAAGTGTTGCCTATGTCGCCGCGTTTTGCATCAGCAATTATGAAAATACTGCTGTCGACTTTTCTAATATAATCAACAGTTTTTTCGAGGGAAATCCAGCCCTTGCTGCCCAAACTTTCATAGAAAGCCAGGTTAGGTTTGTAGGCTGCTGCGTAAATATGGGTTGCGTCAATGATTCTTTTGTTGAATTCGAAAACGGGATCATCCGATTTTAAAACACAATCCGGTAATTTAGAATATTCGCTGTCTAAACCAACACACAAAAAAGATTTCTTACGGCGAATATTGCTTATTAATTCTTGTTTTGTCATGATATATTGTTGGAAATTAACTTTCAACAGATTCTTTCAATCTTTCGGCATTTTCGGCAACTTGCAGTTTGTCTATAAACTCTTGAATGTCGCCGTCCATGATATTCGGAAGATTGTACAAAGATAAATTAATTCTATGATCAGTAACACGTCCTTGCGGATAATTATAAGTTCTGATTTTAGCAGAACGATCACCGGTGGAAACCATTGTTTTTCTTTTGCTTGAAATTTCGTCAAGATACTTTTTATATTCAAGTTCAAAGATTCTTGTACGTAACACCTGCATAGCTTTGTCAAGATTTTTCAATTGTGATTTCTGATCCTGACATGTGACAACTATTCCGGTTGGGATGTGTGTTAAGCGGATTGCGGAATAAGTAGTATTTACAGATTGTCCTCCGGGACCAGAAGAGCAGTAAGTATCTTTTCTGATGTCACTTTGTTTCAATTCGATATCGAATTCGTCGGCTTCGGGAAGAACGGCTACAGAAGCAGCAGAAGTATGTACTCTTCCTTGAGTTTCCGTTTCCGGAACTCTTTGTACGCGATGCACGCCGCTTTCGTATTTCAACTGACCGTAAACTCCGTCTCCTATGACATTAAAAATGACCTCTTTGTATCCGCCTACGGTTCCGTATGTGGCGCTCACAGGCTCGGTTTTCCAACCTCTTGTTTCACAATATTTCAAATACATTCTGTAAAGATCTCCGGCAAAAATACTTGCCTCGTCGCCGCCGGTACCTGCGCGAATTTCCACAATAGCATTTTTTTTATCTTGAGGGTCATTCGGTAAAAGAAGGATTTGAATTTCACTTTCCATTTCCGTTTGTCTTTCGGTAAGGATTTGAATTTCCTCCTTAGCCATTTCTCTCATTTCTTCATCCTTTTCGGTTTGAAGAAGTTCTTTGGCGGATTCGAGATTGGCTACAATGCTGGAATATTCTTTATAAGCATTAACAACAGGGTCAAGTTCTTTAATATCTTTATTAAGTTTGATAAATCTTTTCATATCCGAAGCCACGTCCGGATTAGCTATTTCTTCTTGTAATTCATTGTATTTGTTATACAACGCTTCTAATCTCTCAAGTAGTAACATAAACAATATTTTGCGGTTGCAAAGATAGTAAATAATTAAGAATTAATAATTAAAATCGGTATTTAAAAGTGTGGTAATATTGTAATTCTAATTTAACATGTTTATCCTTTTTACAAGTCCAGATCCATATTACCTAAATCTCCTAATTGTCCGGTTACCCATGCTACAAATATTAAGATAAAAATGAAAATCAATAAAATTACTGCTATCAATATTACTGCAAATACAAATGATAATAAGTACATATAAATTGTTTTTATTATTGATTTTTTCCATTTGATATTGAATAATCCTTTGAAGTTCCATGCAGATAAAGTAATATATGAGGCATATCTTGTGCATGTGACTAAAGTATCAAAAACAGACTCATCGGATATAAATGTATCTAAGGGAAGAATTATTATATCGATAAACATCCTTTGGCAAGCCATAAAAGTACAAGCCAGCAGAATTTCCGCATAATTGTATCCTTTCGTGTTGATTTTCTTAAATGCTATTTTTGATGATAAGGCATAAGCCGGAATCATCAATAGAGACCATATTATTACGCTTTTTTCAGCCCAATTTAAAATTGAATTTATTAAGTTATGCAGCCAGTTTATATCTCCATCTGTTGGATTTAATTGCAAACCGACATCAATCGGTTTATTTGAGATAATTGCAAGAAAAGAATATAATATCCCGTAAATACTCGAAAGTATTATCAACATTGTGAAAGGTTTCGCATAAATAACACGCTTTCCTTCAATGTAATCTTTTATCAACTTTCCGGGATTAGTGAAAAGCAAATTGATGGTTAGTAGAACTCCTCTGTCTAAATTTGTGAAACTACTAAAAAAATTCTTAAAGATTAATTTTGTTGTAAGCCTCTCGGTATCATTTTTCTGTCCGCAATTGTAACAATATGTCCCCGTAAATTCGGTTCCACAGTTTTTGCATTTATAAGTTTTATTTTCGTTGATAGTTTCGTTTATATCGACATTTTCTTCTTTAGACATATAGCTTAGAATCAAGGTTTAAAGTTAGTGGTTTAATATCAGGTTATTGTTTCGTTATTATGCCTTTTGCAATAACACTTTTTGCTTTTGCTCTTTCATAACCCTGAACACTATTTAAACGCAACTTCTAATAGTCCGTCTCCTTCGATTTTTAATCTGTCGAAATACTCAGGAACAGTATTATTTAAATATTTATCGACATAAAGTCTGGCTAAGTATTGACCGAGCATAAAACCTTGCCCCTTCAGTCCTATAAACAATCCTTGCGACGGGTCAATTATCATGCGGGGTTCTACGTAATATCCCGACCAGCAGGCTTGGAAACTTACTGATGATAGTTGCGGAATCCAATCGGTGAACACTTCGGAAGCTATTTCCAGAAAGTCTTTATCATTTGTTCTTAAATCTTTTCCCGCTTCTTGCGGATCAAATGCTGGAGATGCACACGCAATAATTTGTCCGGTTTCCTCTAATTGTTGTCCGTATATAGCTGTGTAACCCTTGTATTTTTGCCTGTCAATTAACATCCCGAGCGGAGAATTATTTATGCCCAAGAAGGGTAGGCGACGAGTTATGAAAGCCTGATGTTTAACAGGATAAGCTCCGGTAATAATTCCGAGTTTCTTGGCAAATTTATCTGCATTGCCGCCTAAAGCATTTACAAAATGTTCGGCTGTGTATTCCGTATAAGTTCTATCATCATTTTGAACCAAAACTATATACTTGTCCGTGTTATTTTTATGAACGTCAATTAATTTTGTACTTTCTTTTAAAGTACCGCCATGATTAATACCGATTTTTCTGATAACATCAACTACTATTCCCGGGGTAGCCTGCCAGCATTCGTTGGAAATCAATGCCGACATATATTTTTTGTTGAGGTTTGTGCTGATGTATGGAGATATTTCCTTTGCAAAATCTTTCGGTTCAATCATATATGCATCAGACCAACTTCTTGATAAATCAAGATTATTATATGTAGCCTGGTCATGAGCAAAAGTTACATATTTAATTTCTCTGTAATTTATATTGCTTATATTCTGCAATTCCTTGAAAAGTTGGTTGTTATGTCTTGCAATGTCGGATAATTCAGGAACGGAAAATGCAGGGCGTCCTCCTGCGATATTTCTCCAGGAACTTCCGGCTTCATTATTAATTAAAACCGGATTAAGTCCGGCTTCGGCAAAATAACGGAATAAAGCGCTACCGCCTATACCGCCTCCCGCAACCAAAACTTTTACATTTTCTTTCTTTATTTCTTTTTTGCTGATAATATATTCTTCCGGTACGCTCTTAGGATATAAATCTCCTAAATTGATTTGATTTGATAAGGGCGCTCTTGGTGTAGGTTCGCTTAAAACAGTGATATTGTAACCTCTTAAAAGTTGTCTCAAACGGGGAATACAACGTTTACCGCGACAAACTCCCATTCCGATTCTTGTTGTATGCTTAATTTCATCCACACTTACAACTTTCCTGTCGCCGATAATACGAAGAACTTCATCTAAAGTAACGTCTTCACAATGACAAACATAAGTTTCAGCAGGAATGTCTTTTGTTATTGACTTTAAATCTATAGGTTCAGGATAATTTGTTTTAACGATAAATCCGCGAGCATTTTTTAAGTCTTCACCCAAAAGATTTATAGATTGAACTAAAGCTACATTTGTTTTATTATTATGCTTTGTGATTCTTTTTATTTTTCCTTCTCCTAATTTGTTCCCTTGATTATCTATCAAATATACTTCATCACCTTCGTTTGCTTCATATTCAATAGGGAAGAAAGCAGTGTCATTCTTAATGTTATAACCGAAAATGGCGAGTCCGGGACAACGATTAACACATTTCATGCAGCCAATGCATTTCTCGTAATCAATTACCGGCACCGTACTTGTTGATGATTTTGTGATTGCTCCGTGAGGACATGCAAAAGAACACGGATTACAGGCAAATCCATATAAACAATCTATGATAACAAAAGGTTTACCGTTCATTCTTTCTTTATCCGGTTCTTTAGCTTTGTTCAATACTTTTACCGGATGTTGTTGCGAATCAATATATTCTTTGGATAATTCCAAGTAATTGTCATAATTATTACGAATTCCTATTTGCTCTATAACATCGAAAGCGGCTTGTTTACCTCTAAGTACTGCGCTTGTACCTTCACCTATTCTGACAGCGTCTCCGGCTCCTACACAAGCTTTTCCGAATACAATTTCACCTTTTGTAACAAGTTGACTGTCCGAAATTAATCCGGTACAAATATTAATAGCGTCAATTCCGTCAATAATTCTTTCAGTACCCGGAACAGGTTTGAAATTTTTACTTTCGGCAATAACTGCGCCTGTTACTCCATCGTGTTTTTCATTTGGAATTGCTTTAATTAGCATGTGAGAAGTAAGTACCGGAATTCCGAGCCTGCGGACTCTGTTTGCTTGTACCGGAAAACCTCCCTCGTTGGGTTGAGCTTCTATTATAGCTTTAACTGTAGCGCCCGCCTGCATCAGTTGGTATGAAGTGAGATAACCGATATTTCCGGCCCCTACTGTAAGAATATTCTTTCCGAGAAGTGTAAATTCGGTATTCATCATTTTTTGAATTACCGCGGCGGTATATACTCCAGGCAAATCGTCGTTTTCAAAAGCAGGAACAAAAGGAACCGCTCCGGTTGCAATTATCAGATAATCGGCTTCCAAAAAAGATATTTCATTAGTTTGAATATTTTTAAGAGCCAAACGCTTTCCGTCCAAAATATCCCAGACTACAGTACTGAGAATTATTCCGCTATGATCTTCACCGGCCAAAGTAGAAGCAATTTCGAAACCTCTCATTCCACCGTATTTTTGTTCCTTTTCGAAGAAGAAAAATTGATGGGTTTGCATATTGAATTGTCCGCCGATCATATCATTATTATCGACAACAATATTTCCTATGTTATGATTATTTAAAATCTCCCTTGCGGCTAATCCGGCCGGACCGGCACCGACAATAGCAACACTTGTTTTGTAAACATTAAAAGCTTTCTCAGGATCGGTTTTTTGAATAGGAGGAATGTAGTTATCCGGAATTTCCGTAACAAGTTTAACATTATCAACTTTAGTACAGCAAATCCTTCTGATCTGCCCGTCAACAAGCATTTCGCATGCCCCACATTTTCCGATACCGCATTCTAAACTTCTTTCTCTTCCCTGAATGCTATGACTGTGAATAGGAAATCCCGCCTGATGCAAAGCCGCCGCAATGGAAAAACCTTTCTCGCTTTCTATTTTATGATCATTGTATTTAAATGTAACTCTCGGTGTATGTGGAATTTCAAGAATCGGATGCTTGTCGATTTTATACATATTTCTTTTGTCGATTTTAAATTAATTTTTCAACGCTTTTACGGGTTGCAAATGTAGTAAAATTTTGGATAAAATGGAAAAATCGGGTAAAGATATACAGTAAATATCCAAACTCAAATTTACTTATAATTGTCGTACATCCTTTAACTCTGAGAATGTTAATACTTGCTCTAATCCATGTAACAATGTTTTATCATGGAAAAAGTGCTAACCTTTTCTTAATATAAATATTCTCAATTCTCAATTAAATAAATTATCTTTGCAACAGTATTTTGAATTAAAAATAATTGATGAAGCGAAAAACTCCGGATAAGTTTGAAACCATACAAAACAAGTTTCTCAAGTATCTTGAAGATAACAAAATGCGTGTAACGCAAGAACGTATCAAAATTCTCAAAATCGTTGCAAAAACTGACGAGCATTTTGATGTTGATACTTTGTATTCTTATATGCGCGATAGTAAATTCAGGGTGAGCAGGGCCACTTTGTACAATACTTTGGATATTTTATTGGATTGCGGAATTGTTCATAAACATCAATTTTCAGGTGATTCTTTTGAATATGAATTTGTTAAAGAAGGAGAAGAAGGTCACCATCATTTAATTAATACCGAAACAAAAAAAGTTATTGAATTTCAAGATAAACGAATTGATAGAATCAAACGTGAATTGGAAATGAAACACGGAGTTGTTATAGATTCCTGCCAATTAATTTTTTACGCACATAATAAATAATTTTTATGACAAACAAAGTAGATGTTTTATTAGGACTTCAGTGGGGTGATGAAGGAAAGGGAAAAATCGTAGATTTCCTAGCTCCGAAATATGATGTTATTGCTCGTTTTCAAGGCGGTGCAAACGCAGGTCATACTCTTAAGATTGATGGAAAAACTTATGTCCTTCATCTGATTCCTTCGGGAATTTTCCATGAAAATAAACTGAATATCATCGGTAACGGCGTTGTTATTGATCCGCTTATCTTTAAACGCGAGTGCGATAAACTCAAAGAAATGAATGTCAATGTTGAGGAACGACTGCTTGTTGCAAAGAAAGCGCATCTTATTCTGCCTTCGCACCGTTTGCTTGATGCTGTTTATGAAAAAAACAAAGGAGAGCAAAAAATTGGTAGTACGCTGAAAGGAATTGGACCTACATACACCGATAAAATCGGAAGGCTTGGTCTCCGAGTGGGCGATATTCTCTCCGATGATTTTATGGATAAATATAATAAATTGAAATTCCATCATTTAAATATCGCATCAAATTATAAATTTCATACCGATGATTTTATGTTGGATAATATTAGTTTCACCGATTATGAAAGTCAATGGTTCGAAGCTGCCAAAGAATTGAAAAATTTTCACCTGATTGAATGCGAACATTTTGTTAATGAATTGTTGAATGAAGGGAAGAAAATTCTTGCCGAAGGTGCGCAAGGTGCAATGCTTGATGTTGATTTTGGAACTTATCCTTTTGTAACTTCGTCAAATACAATTTCCGCAGGAGTTTGTACCGGCTTGGGAATTTCTCCTCAGAAAGTCGGAAGAGTTTTCGGTATTACAAAAGCTTATTGCACAAGAGTTGGTGCGGGGCCGTTTCCTACGGAATTGTTCGATGAAGTTGGTGATGCGCTTCGTGTGAACGGTCACGAATTTGGCTCTACAACCGGAAGGCCGAGAAGATGCGGCTGGATAGATCTCGTACAATTGAAATATTCGGTTATGATTAACGGAGTTACAGACATAGTTATCACAAAGCCTGATGTTATGAACGATTTCTCAACAGTTTTTATGTGCACTTCTTATGATATTAATAATACGGAACATACATATTTCCCATTCGATGTTGATAGTAAATTTTTAAAACCGAATTATAAAGATTTTAAAGGATGGATGACAAAACTCGATTATTCTAAAGGATTTGACAAACTTCCTGAAGAATTTAAGAATTATGTTAAATTTTTGAATGATTATCTCGGTACTAATCTTTACTTAATCTCAACCGGTCCTGGACGCGAAGAAACCATTGTGTGCTAAATGTTGGCAATAAATAACTTATCGCATCATTATACCGGAGAAGATCTTTTTTCCGGCATTTCTTTGCATTTTCATAAGGGCGAAAGAGTAGGAGTAGTAGGTAAAAACGGTTGTGGTAAAACAACGCTACTCAATATTATAGCCGGTTTTCTAAGTCCGGAAGAAGGTAGTATTTCGTATCCTTCAGATTACAAAATCGGCTTTCTACAACAAAGTATGCAAACTCTTAAAAACGATACTTTGATTAATGAAGCAAAGCTTGCCATTCCGGAAATTATTAATTTGAATAAAGAATTCGATGATATAAATATTAGAATTACTGAAATTTACGATTATAATTCCGAAAAATACTTTAATTATATAAATCGGTTGGAGGAAATTTCACACCGATTGGAAATGCTTGATGCTGCCCGATATGATGAATTGGTTGAAAGAACTTTGCTCGGATTAGGCTTTTTTCGAACCGATTTTAATCGCAATATCAATGAATTCAGCGGCGGCTGGAAAATGAGGGTTGAGCTTGCAAAGATTCTTATATCGGAGCCGGAAATTCTTCTTCTTGATGAGCCTACAAATCATCTTGATATTGAAAGTATTAGATGGCTTGAAAGTTATTTGATGCAATATAGCGGAATTGTACTAACCGTTTCGCACGATAGACTTTTTCTTGATAATACAAGTACGCGAACAATCGAAGTAACTTCCCAAAAAGTTTTTGATTTCAACGGATCATATTCTAAATTTTCCGAATGGCGTGATGAAATGATTGAAAGCCAGATGGCCGCAATATCAAATCAGGCTAGAGAAATTGAGCATATCAAAAACTTTATCGAAAGGTTTAGATATAAATCTTCCAAAGCAAAACAAGTGCAATCTAAAATTAAACTTCTTGATAAGATTGATAATGTTGAGATTGAGTATAAAGATACTACTTCTATAACTTTTTCATTTCCGAAGGCTCCGCCAAGCGGAAGAGTGGTTGTTGAAGCAAATTCACTTTCTAAGTCTTACGGAGATTTGACTGTTTTTAGGGATCTCGAATTTGCAATTTTAAAAGGAGAATCGGTAGCATTTATAGGCAAGAACGGTGAAGGAAAATCTACCTTGGCGAAAATAATTACCGGTAATGAAACTTTCGAAGGAAACATGACTATCGGTCATAATGTAAACATCGGTTATTTTGCACAAAATCAAGCTGAGCTCTTGGATCCGAGTAAAACGGTTTATCAAACAATGGATGATATTGCCGTAGGAGATGTTAGGAAGCAGATTAGATCAATATTGGGCGGATTTTTATTTAAGGGTGAAGATATTGATAAAAAGGTTTCGGTACTTTCAGGTGGAGAAAAGACAAGGTTGGCAATTGCCTGTATGTTGCTGAATCCTTTCAATCTTTTGATTATGGATGAGCCGACGAACCATCTTGATATGCTTTCTAAGGATATTCTTAAACATGCTTTGTTGCATTACGGCGGTACAATGATTATAGTTTCTCACGATAGGGATTTTTTATCGGGATTAACAGATAAGGTTTTTGATTTTCACAATCATACTATTAAACAATATACAGGCGGTATTGAAGAATATCTTCAAAGAAACAAAATAACTTCTTTGGATGATTTATCATTACGAAGATCAACTTCATCCGCAAGCAAAAAAGGCAATAAGATTTCCGGAAACAAAATATCTTATGAGGAACGCAAGGAAATTGAGCGTCAAAAGAAGAAAGTAGAAAGACAGATCGCTGTTTATGAAGAAAAAATGGTGAAATTAGAAGAAGAGTTAAAACTTCTTGAAATTGAAATGAATAATGGTACTTCCGATGAGTCTGTCTTTAAGAAATACGGAGATATAAAAAAGGAACTTGATGAGGTAATTTCTTTATGGGAAGAAATTTACATGAAAATAAATAATCAATAAGTTTCGAATGATATATATTTAAGAAGAATATATTTTGATGTTTTTGGAATAAGCTTATTTTAGTCATGAAATTACAATTTGTAAATTCATAGAATTTTTATCCTTAAATTATATTCTTAATTCTAAATAAACTTTTAACGAAATAACATAACATTCATTAAGTTCAAATTTCGAATATAAACTTTTAGCTTTCCCTTACAAACAGTTCATTGCAGTAATCCTCAATTACTTTTTTACTTTGCGTATCTAATTCTGCGGAGTCTAAACATTCCTGGGCGCGTTTTTTATTGCAACTGATTGCTTCGATAGCAATTTCTTTAACATTAAGGATATTGAATATATCAACAACAGTTTTAACCTTCTTTGCAGGATCTATATTTGTATCTTCATAGATTGTGCGAAGATGAAGCTTCATTTCATCATCAGCAACCTCCATAGCCTTAAGATATAAATATGATTTTTTACAACAGATAATATCTCCTCCGGTTTTTTTCCCAAACACATTGCTGTCGCCGTAAACGTCGAGATAGTCATCCATAATTTGAAACGCCAAACCGACAAATTCACCGTATTTATATAGAGCTTCTTGTGTTTTCAAAGGTTTTCCGGCAATCATTGCACCGATTTTCAAAGCGGAAGCAAACATTACTGCGGTTTTTAATCTTATCATTTCAATATATTCATAAATTGATATATTCGGCATTGTTTCAAAATCCATATCAAACTGTTGTCCTTCACAGACTTCAATAGAAGTTTTGCAAAATTGTTCCAAAATAGGTTTTATAAGCTCATCGCGAGTCATTGTAACAAATTTAATAGCGAGAGCAAATAAAGTATCGCCGGATAGAATAGCAATATTATTATTCCATTTATTGCAAACAGTGGGTTTGCCTCTTCTCACCGACGCATTATCCATTATATCGTCGTGAACAAGTGTGAAATTATGAAATATTTCCAATCCGATTGCCGGATAAATCGCGTCAATAATATTTCCGCCGCAGGCTTCGCAGGAAAGCAAAAGCATTATCGGTCTAATTCTTTTCCCGCCTTGCTGCAAAGCATATTTCACAGGTTCGTATAGATTTGATGATTGCAGTTGTATTGCAACATCGGATGACTTGTCGTACAATTTATCAAGTTCCTTATTAAAGATGTCGAAAATTTGATTATGGCTTAACATTTTGATATTGGTTTTGATGTGCAAAGATAGCTTTTTTTAATGGAGAATTTTGGGGTTTGGTGAGGATAATTATTTGATGGACTTAAAAAGTAAATATTTCCAATAGTTCATTAAAACTCTTCACTTCAAATGTTGCTTTAACTCTCTCGTCGGTAGATTCTGAATTTTTCGGATTGAACCAAACGCTGTCTATATCAGCGTTATTCGTGCCGATAATATCTGTTTCGAATTCATCACCGATATATATCGCCTCATGTTTAGGAGTATTAGTTATTTTTAAAGCGTATTCAAAAATGCGGGCATCCGGTTTTTTGTAACCGACTGCTTCGGATGTTATGATTTGATCGAAGTAATGAATTAATCCGCAGTTTTTGAGTTTGTTGATTTGTACGTCGATGAACCCGTTAGATATAATATGAAGTTTAAAATACTTTCTAAGTTGATCTAAACTTTCTTTTACATTCGGGAAAATGTTTGTTTTCTGTGACAGAATATCTAAATAATCATTGCCGATTGATTTAATATCATTTTCATTTATAATAATTCCGAGCTCTTCAAATGTATTTATAAATCTATTGATTTTAACTTCCTCGGAGGAGATTAAATTTTTTTTGTATAAATCCCAGGCTTTATGATTGTGGATCTGATAAACCGATAAAAATTCTTCAAGATTACAATATTGGTCTAATTTATATAATTTATAAATGTCGGATAAAGCCGTAAAATAATTTTTATCGAAATCCCAGAGAGTGTTGTCTAAATCGAAAAATAAAGTAGTATATTTCATTTTTTGTTTGAATTATATAATCTGCCTTGATAAGTGTTGTAAGTTACTAATTTATTTTCAAAACGGCGTAATACTTCATCGTAACGGATATCCCATTTGGGCGGGAGAAGTAAAAATCTCGGAGGAACTTCACTGGCAATACGTTCTATAACTGTTTCCGGATTTAGATGCTCAATAAATTTTACAATCAAATCTAAATATTCATCCAATTCGTAAAAATAATAATTATCCGGATTCTTTAAATAATCAACAGCCATCAATGTTTCTTTCATTATTTGTAATTGATGAAATTTGATTGTTTCTATCGGAAGTTCGGAAATGATTGAAGCCTGATTTAAAATCATTTCCATACTTTCTTCCGGTAAGCCGAAAATAAGATGCCCGCCTATATGTATGTTTTCTCGTTCCGAAGTTGCATTTATAGCATCAACAGTAGTTTTAAAGTTATGTCCGCGGTTAATCCTTTCCAAAGTCGAATCATAAGTTGATTCAATTCCGAACTCCAACTTTACATAATATTTCTTAGCAATAGATTCTATAAGGTCGAGTTTTTCTTTATCAATACAATCAGGACGTGTACCAATTACAATTCCGATAGTATTTGGAAAATCAAGGGCTTCTTTGAAAAGTTTTTCAAGAGCGTCAATATTCGCATGTGTGTTTGAAAATGTTTGAAAATATGCGAGATACTTAGTTGCCCTGCGATACCTTGTGAGGTGAAAAATTTGTCCTTCCGTCATTTGTTCCGTAACAGTTTTTTTTGTATCGCAGTATGACGGATTGAATGCAAGGGCATTACAAAAAGTACATCCGCCGATACCGCAGGTTCCGTCGCGGTTCGGACAAGTAAATCCGGCGTTTATAGAAAGTTTTTGAACTCTTTCTCCAAAAACGGATTTGAAATAATCGGGGTATGAGTTATATCTCTTCAACATAAATTAAAAAAAGGCTGCTCCCTAAAGAAGCAGCCCACAAAAACTAACACATTATGAAATAAAAAAGAATTATCTTGCTACTCTTTCGAGCCATTTTACCATACTAAGCATTACAATCATTGAGAGTCCGCAAGCTACTACAAATACAAGCCAGCAAGCCCACAAAGGTACACTTGTGTATAGAATGCCGCCAATGAATAATAAAGCATTACCTACTGCAGTTGCAGCTAACCAGCAACCTTGCATTAAACCTTGAAGGTGCGGAGGAGCAACTTTTGATACGAATGATAATCCGAGCGGCGAAATAAATAACTCTGCAACTGTAAGTATGAAATACAAACCGACCATAACCCAAGGAGTTACTTTCATTGCTTGTAATTCGGCTGATGTCATTCCTGCTAAAGCGTCTTTTGCCGGTAAAGCAAGGGAAACTAACATGATAAATAAATACGCAACAGCTGCAATACCCATACCGATAGCAATTTTCATTGGTGTTGAAGGTTCTTTGCCTTTTTTCTTTAAGGTTCCGAACAACCACATGATTACAGGTGTGAGTAGTACTACAAAGAACGGATTCACTGATTGGAAAATCTCAGCTCCCTTGATACTTGTAAATCCTAAATTTATATTTATTGCATCCAAGTTTACATAATCTCTTGCGAAATATGTTAAGGAATAACCATTTTGGTGGAATGAAAGCCAGAAGAAAATAACAACGCCGAATACAGCAAATAAAGCATAAATACGTTGTTTAATTTCTTGTGCACTCATTTTAATTTCTTCTTTTGATAATTTTGGTGCATTTGCATCTTTAGAAGCAGCAAGTTTTGTTGCAGGATCAGGGAATTTTTTCTTGTTGACAATATAAATTATGAATGAGATACCCATTGCCACGATTGCTGCCATGAATGCATATTGAAAACCTCTGCTGAATACGTCAAGATATTGATTACAGAAAGCTGTAAAGTCGGTAACGGGTCCGCCGCTTAAAACGGCATCATTAGCATATTCTGATAAACGGGCCATAGAACTGCTGTTCATTGCACTTCCTTCGTTGAGGTATTGATGACATAGCTCCGGAAGAGATCCGTTATAGTCGAAATTATTAACTTTTAACCACCAGTTTCTGACACCAATAGCAATGAAAGGAGCAAAGAATCCGCCTATGTTGATAAACATGTAGAAAATTTGAAACCCGGCATCTCTTTTGTCGGAATATTTTGGATTATCATACATTTGTCCTACAAGAGCTTGTAAGTTACCTTTGAACAATCCGTTTCCGAAAGCAATTACTAAAAGCCCGAAACAGGTTAAAAGTAAATATAATGCCATATTAGGTACTGGGGTCGGTGTTGGAAATGCTATAATTAGATAACCGACAGCCATTAGAATTAAACCGACCATAATGGTTCCTTTGTAATTTTTTGTTTTGTCTGCGATTAAACCGCCGGCCAAAGCTAAGATATAAATTGATGCATAAAATGCAGAATAAATATATCCGGTGGTTTTTTCGTTAAGACCAAACTTAGCCGAGATAAACAATGTAAGGATCGCCATCATGATGTAGAAACCAAAACGCTCGCCCATGTTAGAAAGGGCAGCTCCTAGTAAACCTTTAGGGTGATTTTTAAACATAAATATAAATTTTAATTAATAAATTTGATTCAAAATTAATTGCATGCGAAGATAATTAAAAAGTTAAGATTATATAATTTTTTTAACTTTTCAAACGGAATTTTTTTAACAAAATGTTAGTATGTGTATATTTTATTTTGTTAAAGTATTGATATATACCGAAAAGCGAAATGGTTTAAACCCCAAGGCAGATTCCAAGTCCGAGAGCTGTTTTCATTAAAGCAGTATCCCATGTAACAAGGTTGGGTTTTTGAATTGCTTCCTTTAATGTAACATAAGTAATTCTCGGATGTCTGTAAGAAACCATCGTGCCGAATTTTCTTTCCATAACTAATTCAAAAGCTTTAACTCCGAATTGCGAAGCCAAAACCCTGTCATATGCAACCGGAACACCACCACGTTGCAGATGTCCCAATACAGTTGTTCTGATACTGTGTTCGCATCCGGCCTCTTTTAATTCATTTTCAAGTTGAAACCCGACACCGCCGAGAATTCTGTTGTTGTAACCCGGTTCATTGCTTTCCCTTGCTACATAATTACCATTGATGTTTCTTGCTCCTTCTGCAATGACAATATTTATAAATCCGCGACCTCTGTTGAAGCGCGAACCTATTTTATCCATTACTTTATTGATGTTATATGGAAATTCGGGTAATAAACATACTTCGGCGCCGCCTGCAACAGCAGAGTTTAATGCTATCCATCCGGCATCTCTGCCCATTACTTCAAGAATTTGTACACGATTGTGGCTGGCAGCCGTTGTTACTAATTTATCAACTGCATCTGTAGCAATTTCTACAGCAGTTTGAAATCCGAATGTAGAATCCGTTGCCGATAAATCATTATCTATAGTTTTTGGAACTCCGACAATGTTCAAACCTTTTTCAAAGAGAGCCTGGGATATCCTTTGTGAGCCGTCGCCACCTACATTAATCACAGCATCAATTCCGAGATAACCTATTTTACGAATCATTTCGTCGGAACGGTCAACAGTAGTCCATGTGCCGTCTTTCTCTTTTACCGGCCAACTGAAAGGACCTCCCTTGTTTGTTGTTTGAAGAATAGTTCCGCCTTGATAATGAATTCCTCTAACTGCATTTTCATCTAAAACTACTATTTCTGTAGGTTCACGTAAAATTCCGTTAAAGGCTTCTATAGAGCCTACCACTTCCCAATCCTTTTCTTGAGAAGCACGGTTAACAACTGCTCTTATTACCGCGTTCAAACCGGGACAATCGCCGCCACCTGTAACAATCATTACTCTTTTCATGTGAAAATAAGTTTAATTTATTGATAGTTGATTAATTAATAGGATCATATTTAATCATGAGGCCCGTTTTATTTACTATGATAACACGTTTGCGTAATGATTTGATGAAACTGTTTTTACGGTGCAAAGATAGTTCTTTTAATTGTGAATTAAGGTTTAGGAGTGATAATTATTGTATAAAAAAAGTGAAATAACAATTATAGTATTTCGAGTTAGAACCAAAAATCAATCACTAAAAATCATCGCATTTATCATGCAATTTCTTGATTTGTTTGAGATGGAACGGGAATTCGAACTTTGAGTTCTAATTTCAAAACCTTAACAACACGGCTCCGGCTGAGTATCCGCCTCCGAAAACTGTTATTCCTATGTAATCGCCGGACTTAAATTTATCTATATTTTCCAGCATTACAAGAAATGCACTTGCTGAACCGGTATTCCCGTATTTGTCGATATTTATCAAACTTCTTTCTTCCGGAATTTCCAATAAATGCAGCATGCTGTTTATTATTCGCTTATTTGCCTGATGTGCTATTATGTATGATAAATCGTTAATAGTTATTCCCTGTCCCTCAATAACTTTATTTAAAGAGTTAATCATATATTTAGTAGCATTGAGAAAAACATCTCTCCCGTCTTGCATAACTATCCCTTTATCTTTCGGTTGCAGATAAACCCCATCAGGACCTTTGCCTATATGTCCTAATCCTTGCGTTGTTATGTTTAAAACCTCCGGTTCGCCGTCTTTATATCTTGACTTAGAAAGTAAAAGTGCAACAGCAGCATCTCCCCATAAATGACCGCTTTGCGGATCTTCTTCGTTACTATAGTATGTATTATGTTCGGAACATATTATCAATGCTTTGGATGCTTTATTAGATAAAAAATAAGTTTCAACTATTTCCAAAGCATTTACTAAAGAAGAACATGCCGATGAGATCATTAAAGCTTTTGCATTTTTTATTTTGAACTC
The DNA here is from genome assembly GCA_031276035.1 of Bacteroidales bacterium. NCBI lineage: Bacteria > Pseudomonadati > Bacteroidota > Bacteroidia > Bacteroidales > Bacteroidales bacterium. Next base: position 112,478 of record JAISNV010000035.1, read on the forward strand.
TCTCTGAACTTTATGGGCAAGCGAGCCTACGGTATCAATGGGTGTGTAACCGGCGCTGATAATTAAATCTATATCTTCTATATTGTAAGGAATTGTTTTTAAAGCATTCTCGACGGCTTTGATTCCCATTGTAACTCCATCTTCACCTTCATCGACTTTTGAGCGGGTTTCAATTCCGGTACGCTGAAGTATCCATTCGTTGGTTAAGCCATTAACATTTAAAAAATAATCATTATAAATTCTTTTTGTAGGTATATAATAACCCGTAGCATTAATATACATAAATTATCTGTTAAATTTTATTTTCATTATATAAATCATCATTAATTAAACCCTTGATTATAAGAAACATTTTCTTTTTTAATGCTTCCTTCTTTTCAAGATTAGATTCATCTAATATTCCTCTGATATACGGAACATCTAAACCTTGCATTATAAAATGTGTCAATACGGCAGCTTGGTAAGAATCGGAAGATATATTAAAAACCTTTTTCTCAACGCCTTCGGAAAAGATTCTTTCCAATAAGTTAATTTCTTTCTTTTCAAATTTCCTTCTGAATAATTCTACATTAACCGTGTTTTTAAAAAATTCTGCGTGTAAAGATCCGTTTCTTATAACTATTTCACGAACGGATTCCATTCGCGTTACAACAAATTTGGTTAATTTTTCTAATGGGTCAATATTCATTGCCGCGATAGATTCCAGTGAGGAAACCACATAACTTAACTCTTCATCAATTATGGCATTGATTATTTCTTTTTTATTTTTAAAATAAGTGTACAATGTTCGTCTGCCTTTTTTAGATTCATTTGCTATGTCATTCATAGTAGTGTTGGTATAGCCGTGAATGCTGAATAAATTTCTTGCGGCGTCAATCAGGTCTTGTTTTGTTGATTTCATACTCTCATTGTTTTTGCACATTTTATTAAAAAACGTGCAAAAGTACATTTTTTTTAATAAAGTATGAAAAAAAATGGAGTTTTCTTATACTTTTTGATGTATGTATTCTTAACTTTTATAATTATAGTGTAAATAATTTAATATTTCAAAATTGAATTTATTCCGATGTTGTGTCAAGATATTAAAAGTCAGATAAATAAATAATTGTCTAATATGTGCAATTCTTATTTATTTTACATGCGTTACAAAATAAAAATTACTATATTTGCATTTCATATATAATGAAAACACGAGAAGAAATAGTAAAAAATTGGCTTCCTCGATATACAGGTTGCAAGCTTGAAGATATTGGAGAATATATCTTGTTGACGAATTTTCAGAAATATGTTGAAATATTCGCTCAAAAGAATAATGTTCCTATTGTCGGATTAGATAAAGCTATGCCTAATGCAACCGCCGATAATATAACTATTATAAATTTCGGTATGGGTAGTCCTAACGCCGCTACGATTATGGATTTACTTTCGGCAAAAATTCCCAAAGCAGTATTATTCCTTGGAAAAACAGGCGGAACAAAAATTAAGAATAAACTCGGCGATTTAATTTTACCTATTGCTGCAATCCGCGGCGAAGGTACTTCCGATGATTATTTTCCTCCCGAAGTTCCCAGTTTGCCGGCTTTCAATTTACAAAAAGCTATTTCATCCGCAATAATTGATGCAGGTAGGGATTATTGGACTGGCACTGTTTATACTACTAACCGTCGTGTTTGGGAGCATGATGAGGAGTTTAAAGAATATCTGCTGAAAATAAAAGTTATTGCAGTTGATATGGAAACCGCAACTCTTTTTTCGGTCGGATTTAAAAATTCTATACCTACGGGAGCGTTACTTTTAGTTTCAGATAAACCGATGATTTCCGAAGGTGTTAAAACTGAAGAAAGCGATAAACATGTTACCGAAACTTTTGTCGAACAACATGTGGATATAGGTACGGATGCATTGCGGCAGCTAATTAGTCATGGTATAATTGTAAAGCATCTTCGCTTCGAAGATAACGAACCGGATAATTCCTTCCATTAATAATTTATGAAATACGAAGAATTATTATTTAATCTTAAAAATAGAATTTATAATCCGGTGTATTTTCTGACCGGAGAACAAACTTATTATATAGATTCCTTAACATCAATATTTGAAAACGATGTTTTGTCGGAAGATGAACGTGATTTTAATCTTTCTATATTATACGGCAAGGATGTTACGGCAAAGGATGTAGCGGCTCAAGCGAAGCAATACCCGATGATGGCTACTTATCAGGTTCTTATTGTAAAAGAAGCCCAGGATATTTCGAAAATTGAAGCTTTGGAAAGTTATGTTAGTAATCCTTTGTCGTCAACAATACTGGTTTTATGTTATAAATACAAAAAACTTGACGGTAGAACTTCCTTTTACAAGACACTTAAGAATAAGGCCGTTCTTTTTGAGGCTCCGAAGATTTATGATAATGAGGTTCCGTCTTGGATTGAGCAGCAATGTGCAAAGATGGGTTATAAAATATCCCCGAAAGCTGCCGTAATGATTGCCCAACATATTGGCTCCGACCTTCAAAAAATTGTCAATGAATTAGAAAAACTTTCAATCGTAATTCCTAAATCGTCAACTATTAACGAAGATCATGTTGAAAAACATGTAGGAGTTAGTAAAGAGTATAATATATTTGAATTGCAGAATGCAGTTGGTGGTAGAAACATCAATAAAGCTTATCAGATTGTTATGTATTTTGCGGAAAATGAAAAAGCTATGTCGTTGCCCGGATTGGTTGTAAATCTTTATCAGTTTTTTACAAAACTTATGAAGTACCATTTCGTCAATGATAAAAGCAAACAAAATATGGCTTCGGTTTTGGGCGTAAATCCGTTTTTTGTAAAGGATTACGCTTTAGCAGCATCTGTTTATCCTCCAAAAAAAATTTCGTCAATATTTTTAATATTGCAAGAATATGATTTGAAATCAAAAGGAGTAGATAATGTTAACAGTACTCCGGGCGAACTTATGAAAGAAATGATTTATAAAATATTACATTAATTATATATAATTTATTATGAAAAAAATTTTATTATTCTTCTCAATTATTATTGTTTTTATAAATGGCTATAGCCAGAATATTCCTAAGATAGATCCTGAATTGCAAAAGGAGATGCAATTAATGGATAATGAAGATCTTGTTAAAGTTAATATTGTTATGAAAGCTCAGTACGACCAGTTTGAACTTCGTAATAAGACTAATGTTTTGAAAACTAAAGAAGATAAACGTGACTTTGTTGTTTCGGAATTAAAAAAATATTCCAAAGAAGAGCAACGCATAGTAGCCGATTATCTGGATTTTTTCTCTAAAAGTAGTAATGTAAAAGAAATTAAATCTCACTGGCTTTATAATGGAATTGATTGTTATGCAACGAAGAATGCTATTGAAGAAATCGCATCTTTAGAAGATGTTTTAACGATTGGGCTTGAACAAATGCATTATGCGCTTTTTGATAATGAAAAACCAAAACCGGCAGAAGCAGGTTCTAAAGAAATAACTTATAATGTTACAAAAGTTAGGGCTAATGACGTTTGGGATGAATTAGGGGTTACAGGAGAAGGCATAATTGTTTCTGTTTTGGATTCGGGAGTTAATTATAACCATAATGATATTAAAAATCAAATGTGGCAGAGTGCCGAATATCCATACCATGGTTATAATTTTATTAATAATAATAATGATCCTATGGATGATCATAGCCATGGGACGCATTGTGCGGGAACAGTTGCCGGTAACGGCGCTTCCGGCTCTCAAACGGGTATGGCTCCTGATGCTACAATAATGGCAATAAAGATTCTTAATTCCGGCGGAGGTGGTACTGTTAGCGGTACATGCAGCGGTATAGAATTTTCTGTAGAGCACGGGGCGCATATTTTAAGTATGTCGATAGGCTGGGCATTAGGGATGCTTAGTGATGCCGAGAGAATTATGTTTAGAACCACTATGGCTAATACACTTGAGGCAGGTGTTGTTGCTTCAGTTGCAGCTGGAAATGAGGGAGATCGCTTATATACATATCCTATCCCCAATAATGTTAGAACCCCAGGAAATTGTCCTCCGCCGTGGTTACATCCGGACCAAACTATTGAAGGAGGATTAACCTGTGTTGTGTGTGTTGGCGCAACCGACTCGAATGATAATATCGCAGATTTTTCTTCACTCGGACCTGTTACTTGGCAAAATTTTGCAGGATTTAATGATTATGCGTATAATCCGGGTATGGGATTAATCCGCCCAGATGTTTGTGCTCCGGGAGTAGATGTTAAATCCCTTACTCATGATTCAAATACCGGATACACTTATATGAGCGGTACATCAATGGCAACTCCCGGTGTAGCCGGTGTAATGGCTTTGATGTTATCTAAAAATCCGGAACTAACCCCGGCTGAAATAGATTTCATCCTTGAAACTACAGCAGTACCATTGTCAGAGAATAAGAGCAATACTTTCGGCTCCGGAAGAATAAATGCTTATGATGCTGTTAATGCCGTAGAGATTGGCCCGATTTCTGTACACGGAATTGTAATTGATGACTCCCAAGGCAATAACAATGGAAATGCAAATCCAGGTGAAACCATCAAGCTAAATGTTAGTTTGATTAATGAAAGCGATAGTCCTGTAAATAACGTTTCAGCTACAATATATTCTAATAGTGAGTATGTAAACATTATTAATAATAATGCTGTTTTCGGTAATATTGCATCTAATGAAATTAAAACGGTTGACAATGCTTTTTCATTTTTACTACTTCCATCTGCACCTGCAAGTAAAAAAATTACTTTTAATATGGAAATAGAAACAGAAAGTGATTCATATTCTAATAGCTTTTTTATTACTTCATATGATTATGAATTAGGGTTTAGTTATTTGTTAATAGATGACGCCTTAGAAAATAATAATGGAATTTTAGAGCCGGGTGAAACCGCTAATATAGAAGTAAATATAATTAACTCTGGAAATGAATCTGTATTAGAACTTAACGGATTGTTGTCCTCACTTTCAGATGAAATTACTATTAATTCAAATACTGCTTCTTATGGAGATTTAAACGCATCTCAATCCAAAGCAGGAATATTTAATGTTACATTAAGTTCTTCTGCCTCACCTGAAAACATTAATATTCCGTTCCAACTTCTACTTACCGATGTAAACGGAAGAACAACTAATGTAAATTTTGTTTATCAAAATAAGTGCAATGTTATTTTTGATCTTTCTGATGATTGGGGAGATGGTTGGAATGGTAACGCAATAATTGTATCTTTTGATGATGGAACTCCATCGCAATCTCTCACAATTAATAATGGAAGTATTGCCGTTCATACTTTAGAAATTTCTTCAGGAGTAAATGTCAGTCTTACCTGGCAGGCCGGCAATTATGCTTATGAGTGTTTTTATGATATATATTATGAGAATGGAAGTATGATTTATTCGGGTTCAGGTAATCCGGGTTCCGGAGTTTTCTTTTCATGGATAAATGATTGTCAAGGAACAAATATTGAATGTGATCCGGTTCAGAATTTAAATATTAATGTTGTTGAATCATTGGCTAATATAACATGGGAAGCCCCGTCTTCAGGAACCCCGGTGTCTTATAAAATATACCAGGGATCAGACTTAATTGAAACTACAACTAATACTTCATATACGTCCGAGATTATTATGGGTTTAAACGAATTTTGTGTATATGCGGTTTATGATCAGTGTGTATCAGAATCTGTTTGTGAGATAATTAATTTCCCATTTGATTTAGTAGCAACATCAATATCCGATTCTGAAATTAAATTGGAATGGGATTATGTAAATATTGGTAGCGGAACAACATTCAATATATATAGAGATGATAATGTTATTGCTTCCGGAATTGTTTCAAAAGAATATAATGATATTGAACTTGTAGCTGCAACAGAATATTGCTATATAGTTACTGCAGTTAGTGATGGAATTGAATCTTTACCTTCTGATGAATCATGTGTAACAACTTATACTGGTATTGAAGATTACAATGGAAGCTTAAAAGTATATCCGAATCCGTCTAATTCAATAATTAATATTGAGGGAGAGAATGTTAAGGAAATTACTGTTTTAAACTCAGTTGGACAATTGGTTAAAATTGTTTCTGTACAAGATAATAAAACTTCTTTCGATGTTTCACAATTTAAATCGGGACATTATATAATAAAGGTTTTATATAATGATGATAAAATTGAAAATATAAAAGTTGTTGTGAATAAATAAGATTTGTTTAATATGAAAAAATTTTTATTTCTATTTTTAATCATTATTAGTTTTAATGGTTACAGTCAAGATTTTCCCAAAATTGAAACTGAATTACAGGCGCAAATGCAGTTGATGGATAATGAAGATCTTGTTAAGATTAATGTAATTATGAAAGATCAGTACGATCAGTTGCAACTTCGTAAAAAAGCTGATGTATTTTTATCTAAAGAAAATAAACGGTCTTTTGTAATTAGTGAATTAAAAAAATATTCTAAAGAAACTCAAAATAGAGTAATAGAATATTTAGATCATTCTTCTAAAAGCGATAATGTAAAAGAAATTACATCTCATTGGCTTTATAATGGGGTTAATTGTTATGCAACAAAAAATGTTATTGAAGAATTAGCAACGCTTGATGAAGTATTAGTAATCGGGTACGATGTAGAGCGTAATATGCTTTTTGATAATGAAAATCCTAAACCTGCAGAAGCCGGAAGTAAAGAGTTAACATATAATGTTACAAAAGTTAGGGCTAATGAAGTGTGGGGTGATGGGTTTACCGGTGAAGGAATAATTGTTTCTGTTATTGATACCGGCGTTAATTACAATCACGAAGATATCAAAGATCAGATGTGGCAAAGTGCGGAATATCCGTTGCATGGTTATAATTTTTATTCTAATACTAATAATCCGATGGATAATAATGGTCATGGAACACATTGTGCGGGAACAGTTGCCGGTAATGGTGCTTCAGGATCACAAACAGGTATGGCGCCTGATGCTACTATTATGGCTATAAAAGTTTTAAACTCACAGGGAGGTGGTGCTGTTAGTGGCGCTGTTAGTGGCGTTGAATTTTCTGTAGAGAATGGTGCCCATATTTTAAGTATGTCACTGGGTTGGGTAACCGGAGCACTTAGTGTTGCAGAGCGGATAATGTTTAGAACTACTATGGTTAATACACTTGAAGCAGGTGTTGTAGCTTCTGTTGCGGCAGGTAATGAAGGGGGGATGTTATCTTCATATCCGATTCCCAATAATGTTAGAACTCCGGGAAATTGCCCGCCGCCGTGGAACCATCCGGACCAAACATTGGAGGGAGGAAAAACCTGTGTAGTATGTGTTGGCGCTACTGATTCTAACGATGCTATTGCAAATTTTTCGTCACTTGGCCCTGTAACCTGGCAAAGTTATGCAGGTTTTAATGATTATCCGTATATTCCGGGAATGGGATTAATCCGTCCTGATGTTTGCGCCCCTGGTGTAAATATTAAATCCCTTACTCATGACTCTAATACAGGATATGCACTTAACAGCGGTACTTCTATGGCAGCACCGGGAGTAGCCGGAGTCATGGCTCTAATGATGTCTAAAAATATTGAACTTACTCCTGCTGAAATAGATTCGATAATTGAAACTACGGCAGTGAAATTGTCCCCCAGCAAAAATAATACATTCGGATCGGGAAGAATAGATGCCTATGAAGCCATGTTGGCTATTAAAACAGGTTTATTAGATGTTCAGAATGTTATAGTTGATGATTCTCAAGGTAATAATAACGGAAATATGAACCCTGGGGAAACTATAAGTTTGGATTTAAGTTTAATCAATAAAGACAATGTAGGTATTAATAATGTGAATGCTACAATTATTCCATTAAGTGAATATGTTACTATTATTAATGATTATGCTGAATTCGGTAATTTTTCTCCTAATGAAATAAAAACAGTCAATGGTGCATATACATTCTCATTATCACCGAATACACCGGCAAATGAAGAAATTAAATTTACACTATTGATAAAATCCAATGATGATGTTTTTTATAATCAAATTGTTATTATTACTTATGATTATAAGTTTGACTTCGTTAATACGTCTATTGATGATGCGGCGGGAAATAATAATAATCTACTTGATCCGGGTGAAACTGTAAATATGACGGTAACTATAATCAATTCCGGATTAGAAGACGCTTATAATATTACCGGTTTACTATCATCACCCATTGCCGATATAACGATTAATACCAATACGGCTAATTTTGGAAATATTTTAATAGATCAAAGTAAATCAGGTAGTTATAGTATTACACTCAGTTCTTCGGCAGTTTCCGGAAGTATTAATATACCGTTTTATTTATTGTTGACTGATGAAAATGGAAAAGAATCTAATTTATCATTTACTTACATGGATAAATGTAAAACTGTTTTTGATCTAAGCACACATAATAATAGTTGGAATGGTGCCGCTATAATTGTTTCTTTTGATGACGGAACTCCTTCAAGAACATTAACGGTTAATACCGGAACTTCAGCTATACATAAATTGGATATAGCTTCTGGTACAACAGTTAGTCTTACATGGCAATCTGGTGGTGCAGACGCATTATGTTTTTATGATATATATTATGAATATGGAGATTATATATACTCAGGATCAGGTAATCCAGGCTCAGGAATTTTCTTTTCATGGTTAAATGATTGTCAGGGTAATAATTATGTATGTAATCCTGTTCAAAATCTTAACATTGGTATTAATAATACTACAGCTTATTTAACATGGGATCCGCCGTTTGTAGGAACTCCAGTATCTTACCAAATATATAAGAACTCCGGTTTCGCAGGAAGTACAACTAATACTTCATATTCGGTAAGTATCGGAAATACTGCTTCTACATTACATGTTTATGCTATATATGACGATTGTATCTCAATACCAATCTCTAAAACGGTTAGTGCACAAGCAGGTTGCGAATCAATATCAAATCTTGTTTGTGAAATAGGTTATAATAATACTATAAATGCAAGCTGGACTGCTCCTCTTGATGTTACAAATTTAGTGGGATACAAAGTATATGTTGATGGAATTTATATCGAAACAATAACCGATTTATCATATTCGTATGAAAGTCAACCCGGAGATGTAAGATTTTGTGTTGCCGCGTTATACAATATTTCTGAAGGTATAAACTGTGAATCCGATAAAGTTTGCGAAGATGTAAATGTTATTGATTTTTGTGAACCGGTTACGAATTTAATAGCATCTCTTAATGGTAATACTGTAATACTTAATTGGACTGCTCCCGAGTTGGTTGAGTTTGTTGAAAATTATAATATTTATAGAGATGGAATTTTAATAGGTACTAGTACAACTAATAATTTTTCGAATGAGATTAATGAGAATGTTTATGAATATGCTGTTGAAGTAGTTTATGAAAACTCATGTATCTCTGCACAAATTTCTGTTAATATAGATGCAATACCTTACAATCTAATTGCGACGGCAATATCCAATTCTAAAATTCAACTTGAATGGCAATGTGATAATAATAATGTGTCGTTTAATATCTATAGAGATGGTAGCGCAATTGTTTCAAATATTACGGATAAACAACATGTTGATGCCGGTCTTGATGGTGAATCCGAATATTGTTATATAATTAGAGCACATAATGGCGGTAGTGAGTTTTCCGAATCGAATGAATCCTGTGCAACAACTTTTGCCGGAATCGAAGATTACAACGGAGATTTAAAGGTATATCCTAATCCTTCTAACTCAATAATTAATATAGAAGGTGAAAATATGAAAGAAATTGTTGTACTCAATTCTGTAGGACAAATTGTAAAACTTATTTCTGTTGATACTGATAAGATTTCTGTAGATGTTTCCAAATTTAATTCGGGAAATTATATATTCAAAGTTTCATATAATGATAATAAAATTGAAAATATAAAAGTTGTTGTAAATAAATAACTTTTTTTAGTTACTAAGTTTAAGTCGCAAGGCGGGTATTAAAAACACTCGCCTTTTTTTATTATATTTGCATCAAAATTATTAAAATTAAATGCAAACAAAAATTGATAAATTCAACAGAATAATTCTGGGTATTGATACCGGCTCTTTGAACTTCGGATATTGTATTTTACAACAAGACGGAAATAAATATACTCTGCATAATAAAGGAATATTAAAACTTCATACTATTTCCGATCAAATATTGAAAAATAAAAAAATATATGAGTTTCTAAATGAGTTACACGATACTTATCTTTTTGATGAAATTGCAATAGAACAACCTGTGTACGGAAAAGATCCGCAGGCGATGCTTAAATTGGGCAGAGTGCTCGGCTGCTGCATAGGTTTCGCTATATCTAAAAATATTCCAATTACCGAATATCCTCCGAAAAATGTTAAAAGAGTAATTACTGGAAATGGAAACGCAGCAAAACAGCAAGTTGCTTATATGCTCGAAAAAATATTGGGTATAAATTTAGATGGCAATACCAAAACTTATGATGATACGGATGCCGTTGCCATAGCTTTGTGTCATATTTATAATATCAGCGGTAAACCGATGATGAGTTCAAAGAAATCCTGGGATAAATTCATAAAAGATAATCCTGACAGAATTCTGTAATTTTTATTTTTCGGATTTTATCTTCCTACCGCCGTAAATAACCTCTTCCCCATATCTGGCCAATTGCATTTTTTCGCGTTCCTTTTCTGGAATCTCATAATAAATCCTGTCTTCAATAACATCAAATCCGGCGCGTTTAATATATTCGGGATAATCCTTGCCGAACTGCCGCACGTGGTCATACTGTCCGAACAATCTTTCTCTCTCCTTAGGATCGGTAATATTCGGATCTTCAAAAGTGTTAATATCAGGATTTATTGGAACTAACAATATAGCTTGTCCCTGTGGCCTTAAAATACGGTATAATTCTTTTAAAGCAATATTTGCATCTTCAACATGCTCGAGAACGTGATTACAAATAATGAAATCATAACTATTGTCCGGTAAATTAATCTTCATTACATCTAACTTGATATCTGCTATGGGAGAGTCGATATCCGCAGTAGTGTAATTCAGATTTTTACAAGTTCTGAAACGTTTCAAAAATGGTTGTTCGGGAGCAATGTGCAGTACATCAAGATTATCAGTAAAGAAGTTCGTTTTTTCTTTCAAATAAAGATACATCAATCGATGGCGTTCAAGCGATAAACATTTTGGACATAGTCTGTTATCCTTGGCCTCGCCGTATCCGTAAGGCATAAATTTCCTGAATGAAGTTTCGCAAACCGGACAGTACACACCACTTCCCCAATAAAAAGGTCGTACAATAAATCCGAATGCTTTACTGAACCTGATTAAGGTTTGTCTGGAAAATTTGGATGTTGCGAAAGATATAAAACGTTTCATCTTATGATATTTTTAGATAGAATGACAAGATTTACGAAATTAACATATCCGAAAATTTCTTATGAAGAATAAATTTATTATTCAATTGAATTTGTTAATTCTGCAAATCTTGTCATTATGTCTAATGCAACATTATTCGAATTTAGGTTCAATTCCCATATTATAGAACATAAATGCCCATTCATCAACAATTTCTTCAATAACTTTTGAAGTTGGTTTTCCCGCTCCGTGGCCGGCCTGTGTTTCTATACGAATCATAACAGGATTGTCGCCGGAATATTTTTCTTGTAATGTAGCTGCATATTTGAAAGAATGTGCCGGAACAACGCGGTCGTCATGATCGCCAGTAGTAACAAGAATTGCAGGATAATTGACATTTTCTTTGATATTATGTAAAGGAGAATATCCGTAAATATATTCGAACATTTCTTTACTGTCTTCGCTTGTACCGTAATCTGTTGCCCAATATCTTCCGATAGTAAAATATTGATAACGCAACATATCGAGAACTCCTACAGCCGGCAAACCCACTGCAAATAAATCAGGACGTTGATTGATAACAGCACCTACAAGAAGTCCGCCGTTGGAACCGCCTTGCAAAGCAAGGTATTCGGGAGAAGTATATTTATTAGCTATAAGATATTCGGCTGCAGCTATACAATCGTCGAAAACATTTTGTTTTTGCATCAGAGTACCGGCTTTATGCCATTTTTCTCCATATTCGCCACCGCCGCGCAGGTTGGCAACAGCAATAATACAACCGTTTTCTAAAAGTGGAATTCTTGATGTTGAAAAACCCGGTGTCAAACTGATGTTAAATCCGCCATAACCGTAAAGTAAAGTCGGATTTTTACCGTTCAATTCCAGATCTCTTTTATAAGTCAAAAACATCGGGACAGTTGTACCGTCTTTTGATTGATAAAAAACTTGTTTTGTAATATAGTTATCGGAATCGAATTTTATTTGTGATCTCGAATATTCCGTTGAAATATTATTTTTGATGTCGTATTTGTAAATGATTGACGGAGTATTATATGATGTGTAAGAGTAAAAAGTAATATTATCTTCCGGTTTACCGTTGAATCCGCTTATTGAACCTATCGGTAGATCAAGAACATAGGAGTTTTTGCCGTTTGTGTCGAAAATCTCTATATAAGTATGGGCGTCTTTTAAGTAACTTGCGATTAATTTTTCTCCAACATATTGAACGCCGTTTAAAACATAATCTCTTTCGGGAATTACATCTTTCCAATGTTTTTTATCGGTGGCTTTATTAATAGGAACCGATAATAATCGATAATTCGGTGCATTATCATTTGTCATAATATACAAATCATTGCCGATAATATCCATCACATAGTAATCTTTTTCAAAATCCTTATTGATGTGAGTGAATTCTTTATCTTTACTTTTCTTGAAAGCAAGGGAATTTCCACTGGTTGATTCTGTTGTGTACAAAAACATATATTTATCATCGTCGCTTACCTCAATACTGAAAGAACGTTCCGGGTTTTGCGGTTCGGAATAAATTAAAATATCCTCTTCCTGCGGAGTTCCAATTTTATGAAAATACAGCATACAATTTTCGTTGGTCCCTTTAAGTAAATCACCTTCTTTTGGTTCTGGGAAGCGACTATATATCACGCCGTCGTCGTAGGTTGCTATACTGGAAAATTTTATCCATTTCAAATGATCGTCGAGAAGCGTACGGGAATCAATATCCATAAAATAAAATTCGCGCCAATCGCTGCCGCCTCTTGATATGCTGTAAATAAGTGTTTTGCCGTCTTTGGTAATGTTGAAACCCGATAAAGCAATGGTTCCGTCTTCGGAAAAAGTATTCGGATCTAATAAAATTTCACCTTCTTTATCATCAATATCCTTAAGAAGATATACCACATTCTGATTCTGTAATCCCGAATTTTTGTACATTATCCATCTATTATTTATTTTAACAGGTGATGATGATTTTGGATAATCCCATTGTTCAGTTAGTCTTTCCCTCATCTCTGCTCTGAATGGAATTTTATCCAGATAAGCAAAAGTAACTTCATTTTGGGCTTTTACCCATGCCGCCGTTTCTTCCGACATGTCATCTTCCAGCCAACTGTACGGATCGGCTACTTTAGTGCCGAAATACTCATCAGTATGGTCTGTTTTTTTTGTTTCGGGATATTTTATTCCCTTGCTTTTGTTCTGATTACAAGAACTAAATGTTGTCATAATAGAAATGATTACTGTAATTAAAAGGATTTGTTTCATGTTAAATATTTTTAGTTTATTGTTTAGTGTTTTTGATTAAATGTTTATGATTTGTTGTTTGAAAAGAATCGGAAAATTCTATGAGTTTGCATGCCTTTATTTCGACAATTGGTAGGATTAATTCTATTTGAAATTGATGTTATTTTTGTCATAATCTGTTGTTTAAAACCGAAAATTTAATAATTCAAATATTTTTTTGATCTTAGAATTATAATTCTGCTATTTAGTTTATGAATCCACCAATCAATAACTCATAATCGATAATTGTTAATTATTAATTAAAATTTATCTTTGCAAAATTAATTTGCAAGAATACAAATTTTAATCGAAATATAAAAATGAAAAAGGTGAAAATTCTAAGACAAAGTCAGATATTCTTTGATGACATTCTTAATCAGGAAATTCCGGAACATGTTTATCAGGTCTTAACTTCGGATAATAAAAATAATCTTATCTCGGAAATTACTTATAATGATGAAAATGAAGAAATAACTAAAATTACCCGCGAGTTTGACGAAGAGAACAGGTTGAGAAAGGAAATTAAGGAAGAAAAGGAATTGGATACCGAAATTGTTGATTTTTATTATAATGATAAACTGCTGATAGAGGAAATACGTGAATTCGGCGATATGTATATGGAACGCAATGTTTATAATTATGATGATAAGGGAAATTGTATTGAAAAGATTTATTTTGGTGAGGATGATATGATTATGGATAGAAAAATCATGATTTATGAAAACGGGTTACTTATTAGAATTGAAAATGAAGAAGATGGAGATGTAGAAATTGAAACGGAATATTCCTATGATGAAAACGGAAATAAAGTTGAAGAAATTTACCACACTTTGGAAGGTAAAGAAATGACAACAAACTATTTCTATGAAAATAATTTACTCGTTAAAACAATAGTTTATAATGAATTCGCAAATATATCTCATATAGAAGAGAATGTTTACGATGAGAGAAACAGAATTATAAAAACAATTACCAAAACTCACGACGACACGATTACTTATCTTTTCGATATCAACGAAAATAATCAGGTTTACCGTTTGAGAATTTTTAATATTAAAGATGAAATGCTTCAAGAAATTACTCGTGTTTATGAAGATGGCGAACTGGTTTCTTCCGTCAGTATGGTTTTCACTCCTGAGCTTAATAGGAAAGAACTTACAAACTTGAGATATGTAAAAGAATAAAATATAAGTGATAGAATTACAGGTTTAGAAAATATGTTACAATAATACTGTGAAATTTTATACTTATAACTGATATGAATATGTGAATTTTAAAAATTATATGATTTTATTTACATGAAATATTATTCATTTAAAAAATAAATTTACATTGTGTTTAATCCGCAAATAATCTAAAATTTATGAAGAGAATAGTCCTTGCCGTAATTGCCGTCTTATTTTTCCTGAGTTCCGCTGCTCAGAATGTTGAACCGAATTGGGAATCAATAAAAGCACGTCCGTATCCGCAATGGTTTTCGGATTCAAAATTGGGAATTTTCATTCATTGGGGATTGTACTCCGTACCGGCTTATTGCGGTAAAGAACAATACGGCGAATGGTATCTGAAGGGTATGATGGAAAAAACTCCGTTCAGAATGGAATTTCATAATAGAGTTTTCGGCGAAAATTTTGATTACCGTGACTTTGATAAACTTTTCAAAGCAGAATTGTTCGATGCTGAAGAATGGGCCGATATTTTTAAGAGAAGCGGTGCTAAGTACGTACTGCTTGTGAGTAAACATCATGACGGATATTGTCTTTGGGATAGTGAATACGCACCAAACTGGAACAGCGTTACAGGCGGTCCGAAACGAAATATTGTGGAAGAATTGACTTCCGCAGTCAGAAATAAAGAAATGAAAATGGGATATTATTATTCCCTTCCCGAATGGAATAATCCTTTGCATGTCTGGACAAAAGATCCGCATGATTCTATAGGAACTTATGTTGAGAAACATATGATTCCCCAGTTTAAGGAATTAGTTTCTCGTTACAAACCTTCTATCATATTTGCCGATGGTGAATGGTTTAATTCTGCAGAACAGTGGCATGCCGCGGAACTTATCGCTTGGTATTACAATACTGTTGGTGGGGAAGCAATTGTCAACGACAGATGGGGTAGCGGTGCCGATTACGGTTTCAGAACTCCGGAATACAGCGCGGGCATTACTCAAGCCGATCGTCCTTGGGCAGAATGTCGCGGATTGGGACGATCATTCGGACTTAATAGAAATGAACCTCTCGAAAATTATATTAGCTCTGAAAATCTGATAAAGCATTTTGTTAAGCTCGTTGCTGCAGGCGGCGGATTAACGCTCAATGTAGGGCCTTCTGCCGATGGAAAAATCCCTCTTATTCAACAAGAAAGATTGTTGGATTTAGGAAATTGGCTCGAAACAAACGGAGAAGCCATTTACGCAACAAAACCTTTCCCTAAATTCTACGAGATGAAAAATGTTTCTGTTAGCAGAGTTGATGAAAATATTGATTTTAATTGGGTTAGAAACTCTCCTGATCCTGAAATCAGCTATGATAATTTTACTGCCGTATGGACGGGATATATCGTTCCCGATTATTCCGAAGAATACACTTTCGAAGTAATTGTTGATGACGCCGCAAAAATTACGATAGACGGCGAAGTTATTATTGATTTTGATAAAAATATTACCAATACATCTGAAAGTAATGCGCAGGAAGGACAGAAATTTAATTTTTCAACAGGGATGAAAAATCTTAAAGCCGGAAAAGTATATAAAATAGTTGTTGAATATCAGGAAAATAATCTCGAAGCTAAAATAAATCTTTTCTGGTCCTCTCCGTCACTTACAAAGGATATAATTCCGTCAAATAAATTATTTTTAAAACAGGATAAGTCTGAAAACGGATTAAATGCAGTTTATGCAAGTGAAAAAGCAACAATATCTTATACGGTTAAAAATGATAATCTTTACGCAATCTGTCTGGATTTTCCTGAGGATAAACTCGTTCTGTCGATAGATAAGCCTGAAAAGGGAATGAAAGTCATTTTCTTGGATAATAATTCGGAAATGAAATGGAAGTATAAAAAAGGGAAATTAGTTATTGATACTTCGGGCATTAAGTTTTCGGATATTGTAAGTATTGGCGCCTGGACATTCAAGTTGGAAAATTATTTTGGAAATGAATAATATCTGGCAACGAACTCTTGGCGCAACAAAACGTGTTCTGCCTTCAGCATTGAAAACCGCATGGTGGATAATTAAAATCACAGTAATTGTTTCATTCTGCATTCTGATACTAAAATATTTGGGTATTATTGATTGGATTTCCGTCTTTTTAAGTCCGCTTTTTTCCTACATCGGATTACCGGGCGAAGCTGCGCTTGCGTATGTTTCCGGCTATTTCGTAAATGTTTATTCAGCAATAGCGGCAATGGTAACATTGAATATGGATTTTAGAGCAATAACTATACTTTCCGTTATGGTTTTGTGTTCGCATAATATGATTACCGAAACCGCCGTACAAAAAAGAACGGGTTCATCCGCAATACGTATTGTTGTTATCAGAACGCTTTCGGCAATAATATTAGGATTTATACTTAATTTGATATTACCAAATAAAACCGATTATTCAGCGGCAGAAGCATCTGTTGCAATAAATGATACGCTGATTTTCAAAGACATGCTCCTCGCTTGGTTTAAATCTACATTCTTTTTAGTTTTGAAAATGGCCGGATTGATTTTCGGGTTGTCAATATTACAATCTATTCTTAACGAATTCGGTATTATTAAACTTTTGAGTAAAGGCTTAAAACCGGTGATGCTTTTCTTCGGGTTGCCGGTAAATACCGCGTTTTTATGGATTGTGGCCAATACGCTCGGATTAGCTTACGGAGCGGCTGTTATGATAGAAGAAACTCAGAGCGGTAATGTAAGCCTTAAAGACGCCGATTTGTTGAATCATCATATTTCCATCTCGCACAGTAATTTAGAAGATTTGCTACTCTTAGCTTCAATAGGCGGAATGGTCTGGTGGCTTTTACTCTCGCGCTGGGCAATGTCGTTTGTGCTGGTTTGGGAGAGGCGGTTTGAGAATTTCGTAGTTGAAAAGTTAAGAAAATAAGAATAAAGAGAAGTTAGTTGTCTTTTATTACTGATTTTACTCTTCCGCAGATTCCATTATTATTATTTCCTAATTTTATATTATTAACAAATTGTTAATATTTTTCTTGATATAATTGTAATTATTAAAATAAGATTGTTATCTTTGAACGTGATTAACATTTGTTAATATAATGCTTTTGTCGATTATAATTTATTGTATATGTAAAATTATAGATAAATATGTGTATTTGAGTCTTTTTCTTGATTTTGTTTTTCATATCATTTTAAGATAAAATTACTGTAGAGTTTATTTCAAGATTATTTGATTATATTCGATTTTTATAAAAATATAATACTAATTTATTAACTTAAAAATACCCTAATGAAAAAAATAACATTGACATTTTGTTTATTATTTATTGTTACATTTCGGATATTCGGTCAAAATTGTTGGGATTGCCCGACAGATAATAAGGCAACGGGCTTATCGTCGATATCTATTGGAACATTGACATCTGTTACCGGATTAAACTCATTTGTCGGCGGTATCTCCTCACAAGTATTAGCTACCAACAGTTTTGCATACGGTAATTATGCAATAGTACAATCAACTGCCGGCGGTAGTATGGTTTTAGGAAATTATCTTAAAACAAGTTTGACAAACTCAATTCTTATAGGTTCGGGAATCGACAGGAATAACTATCTTGAAAATAATATTACCAATAGTATAATGCTTGGAGTTACTGCAGTGCCGTCGCTTACAATAGTACGTCAGTCCAATACATCACTTCCGGGTTATGTAGGAATAGGTACTACAGCACCGACAGAGTTATTAAGTGTTGCCGGGAATTTATTATTAGAAAGTGCATCTGCTAATTCCGGAGAATTAAAGTTTAAATATAATAGTAGTATTGCAAACGACACTTGGATTGTTTTTTCAAATAATACCGGTTTACGTTTTGATTATAGAGCAAATGGAATTGGAAGCAAGTCAAAACAGATATTGTTTTTAAGTAATGATGAAAAAGTAGGAATAGGCACTATAGTACCTTCGGAACGTTTACATGTTGCCGGCAACATTTTATCCGAAGATAAAATAATTGCAAAAAACGAAATTATGCTGGTACCAGATCATGCTTCAAATATAGGCTGGCATATAAAACGTGAGGCATCTGGTTTACATTTTATCTATGAAGCCGGCGGAGCTATTGATGTTACTAAATATAATTTGTGCATAGAAAATAACGGAAATATAGGAATCGGTACTACTACCCCCCGCACTACATTAGATGTTATAGGTGATATTTCTGTTAAAAACTTATGGGTAAATCATGATGTTACATCAGATTGGAATTATGCATCCGGAATATACGTTAACAGAAATTATACTAAAGCATTTACGGTACAAAAAAGAGATGGCAATATTTATACTGAAAACTTCATTGTGTGGGGCAATGGTGTTGTGTCTGCCAGAAAAATATTTACAGAGAAGTTAGAAATCACCATGAATGCTTTAAATAATTATTGGTACGATCACGTTTTTTATTCCGACTACAATTTGCGTTCTCTGCCTGAATTAGAGCAATTTATTAATGAAAACAAACATTTACCCGAAATACCCTCCGCTGAGGAAGTGATGAAGAATGGTATTGATGTTGGCGATATGCAAGGAAAGCTATTACTTAAAATTGAAGAGCTCACCTTGTATATTTTAGATTTACAAAAACAAATAGATGAATTAAAATCTCAAAATGGAGGTAAATAATGAAAAAGCCCATTATTTTCCCTACCTTTGTAATTAAAATCTCATTAATCATTATTGTGATGTTTACAAGTTTACATCTTATCTGCCAGAACATAACCTTACAAGGTAAACATTTTTATTTGGAAGGTGAGAAATTTTATCCTATGGCAGTTAATTATATTGTAGAGAATATTCTTCACGACGATAATTATTTCCTGTCGCCGACCCACTGTTACCGTACCAATGATTATGAGTGCAATAGTCCTCAAACATGCAGCACTCAGATAGAAGAAGATTTTGCCTATATAGCCGGTATGGGCTTTAATACCGTTAGAATAATGGGAGTTAGTCCTGATTATTATCCAGACAAAGGTTTGTGGAGTTTAGTATATCATACGGCAGATACAATAACCGATACCTTAATAGTAAATCCCGGAGATCCCTCTGATCCGGCCATGGATTTTATCTTACGGGAATGCGATAATATTCTGGAATTAGCCAATTCTACGACTCCTCCGTTAAAAATCATCTTTGTCATGACCGGTCGTAAAACAACGTTTGATGATACAGAGATTAATTTATGGAGTTCCTATCATGCTGCTTTTGCAACCCGTATAAGAAATTCTCCGCATGGTGATGCCTTACTGGCATATGATTTAATCAATGAACCCGGTGATAATATGAAAAATATAATAAATAATATGTCAAAACAGGATGCGTGTAATATAGTAAGTTCATGGTATGACAATATAAAAACGCATGATCCGGATCATCTGATAACCTTTGGAAATTTTAATATGGAGGATATCTTTGTATTTGATCATTCGATGCTAAAGGTAGATTTTAATTCGTATCATTATTATCCCAGGTTTAGACCCTATGAAGACCTGTCTGACCCAATAGTTCAGGAAAAGATGCGTGTGCGTACGGCAAATCATTTATACTGGATAAATGAGGTGTCGATAGTTCCATGGATAATAGGAGAGACGAGTTTTTCGGCTAAGAACAATATTGAGATTAGTTATTTCGGAACATTGGACGACCAGGGCGACTATGTATCCTACACATTGGATGCGGTATGTAATTGCGGCGGGAGCGGATTCAGCTGGTGGCAATACCAGGATGTTTATTGGGATAGTGCTGAGCATAAATATGTAGGATTATTAAAGTTAGGTTTTAATCCGGGTCCCTTGGCTGAGAAACAACCGGCAGTGGATTATTTCAGGAACTATATACCGGTTATAACAGGTGAATGTCCTGTAGATTATAGTCCTGTCTTTGATGCAAATAAGATTTATTATAATGTATACGGACATCCGTCAAGTCCTGGAGAATTTTCGCGCCATGTAGCGGACCAGGATGGTAATCCTATTAAGGATGCGGTGGTAACAGTATGGACAAAATTAGCTGAGAATGTTTACCCCATATATTATACCCATACAGATGTGAACGGTTATTTTACAGCTATTCCGGCACCTGCATATTTGCCTGAACATACTATGTCGAAGATAGTTGGAATTAAGGTTTCTGCTGCCGGAGCTTCGGTATATTACAAATGGGCACCAGAAAATATCGGAATTGAAATTCCGGACACTATAATATTAACTAAAATCAAGGATAATATATCGGTAACAGGTGAAAGTGTATCCAACGGCCAAACTAAAGATTATAAGGGTTGGAGATCGTTAACCGTATCCAACACAAATATTAATCCGGGCGGAAATGCGGTATTTACTTCGGCAAAAAACATTACCTTACTACCCGGTTTTTCGGCTGATGCGGGAAGCCTTGTCAGTATGTACATTGCACCTTATGATTGTGAAGAATGGGAGCCTTTGAAAAGTAAAAGCATGCTGCATGTTTATAAAGAAGATTCGGGAGGTTTTTATGAAACAGAAAAATCAATTACCGTAGAATTTATTACCGGAGAAACTGTTATGGATAATTATCTCAATATTTTCCCCAATCCTGCAAATGCTATGGTTACCATTCAGTTGTATAGTAATAATGGGGAATCATTTATAGAGAGTGTCAAATTATATGATGTATCCGGTAAAGTATTCCTGAATAAACAAATGCATGAAAGTTCCTATATTGTTGATATCTCATTATATCCGAAGGGTATTTATGTTTTAGAGGTAAAAGACGGAATAAAAACATATTATGAAAAATTAATTAAAAAATAGAAACTATGAAAAAGAAAATTTTATTATTGGCGTTTGCGATACTATTTAATATTGTAAGTGTATTCTCCCAAGGCGGAATTACTGGACCGCTTAACTGGAAAATAGAAAATGACACACTGATTATCAGCGGAGAAGGTGCGATGCTCAATTATCCTCCTCCCATGCCGGGCAGTTGGCCATCCCCGTGGCACGATTATGAATTTAGCGCTGTTG